>NZ_JBHFAB010000014.1:0-182680 GCF_042510955.1 Streptacidiphilus cavernicola | reverse complement strand
GGCGGCGTCGTGTGATTATCCGTTGCATTTGGGGGTGACGGAGGCGGGTCCGTCGTTCCAGGGGACGATCAAGTCGGCGGTGGCGTTCGGGGCGTTGTTGTCGGAGGGGATCGGGGACACGATTCGGGTCTCGTTGTCGGCGCCGCCGGCGGAGGAGATCAAGGTGGGGAACCAGATCCTGGAGTCGTTGAATCTGCGTCAGCGGGGGTTGGAGATTGTGTCGTGTCCCTCGTGCGGGCGGGCGCAGGTGGATGTGTACAAGCTGGCGGAGGAGGTCACCGCGGGCCTGGAGGGCATGGAGGTGCCGCTGCGCGTCGCGGTGATGGGGTGTGTGGTGAACGGTCCTGGTGAGGCGCGTGAGGCTGATCTGGGGGTGGCGTCGGGGAACGGCAAGGGTCAGATCTTCGTCAAGGGTGAGGTGATCAAGACGGTGCCGGAGTCCAAGATCGTGGAGACGCTGATCGAGGAGGCACTGAAGCTGGCGGAGCAGATGCAGGACGCGGGCGTCCCCTCGGGTGAGCCCACCGTCGCCGTCAGCTGACCTTCCGCTCGAACCAGAACGGCCAACTGCCCTGCGGTAGAACGAAGGTGATCCCATGTTCCTGCTGGAGTCGATCCAAGGCCCCGCCGATCTTCGGATGCTTCCCGCCGACCAGCTGCCCCGGCTCGCGGAGGAGATCCGCGACTTCCTGATCGAGGCCGTCACCCGAACGGGTGGACACCTCGGTCCCAACCTGGGCGTGGTCGAGCTGACCCTCGCGCTGCACCGGGTGTTCGACTCCCCGAGCGACCGGATCCTGTTCGACACCGGCCACCAGAGCTATGTGCACAAGCTGCTCACCGGCCGTCAGGACTTCTCCCGGCTCAAGGCCAAGGGGGGCCTGTCCGGGTACCCGTCCCGGGCCGAGTCGGCGCACGACGTGATCGAGAACTCGCATGCCTCGACGGTGCTGGGCTACGCCGACGGGCTGGCCAAGGCCAACCAGCTGCACGGGCACGGCGACCGGCACGTGGTCGCGGTGATCGGCGACGGCGCGCTGACCGGCGGCATGGCCTGGGAGGCGCTGAACAACATCGCCGAGGCGCAGGACCGCCCGCTGATCATCGTGGTCAACGACAACGAGCGCTCCTACTCGCCCACCATCGGCGGCATGGCCAACCACCTCGCCACCCTGCGCACCACCCAGGGCTACGAGCGCTTCCTGTCCTGGGGCAAGGAGACGCTGCAGCGCACCCCCGGCGTCGGCGCCCCGATCTACGAGGCCCTGCACGGCGCCAAGAAGGGCTTCAAGGACGCGGTCGCCCCGCAGGGCATGTTCGAGGACCTGGGCCTGAAGTACATCGGCCCGATCGACGGCCACGACACCTCGGCGCTGGAGTCCGCGCTGAAGCGCGCCAAGGGCTTCGGCGGCCCGGTGATCGTGCACTGCCTCACCGAGAAGGGCCGCGGCTACCGTCCGGCCGAGCTGGACGAGGCCGACCACTTCCACCAGGTCGGCGCGATCGACCCGATCACCTGCGAGCCGCTGCGCCCGTCCAGCGGGATCTCCTGGACCTCGGTCTTCGGTGGCGAGCTGGTCGAGATCGGCCGCGAGCGCGCCGACGTGGTGGCGATCACCGCCGCCATGCTGGCACCGGTCGGCCTCGGGAAGTTCGCCAAGGAGTTCCCGGAGCGGATCTTCGACGTCGGCATCGCCGAGCAGCACGCGACCGTGAGCGCGGCCGGTCTGGCCACCGGCGGGCTGCACCCGGTGGTGGCGGTCTACGCGACCTTCCTGAACCGGGCCTTCGACCAGGTCCTCATGGACGTCGCCCTGCACAAGTGCGGGGTCACCTTCGTACTGGACCGGGCCGGGGTCACCGGCACCGACGGCGCCAGCCACAACGGCATGTGGGACATGTCCATCCTCCAGGTCGTCCCCGGACTGCGCCTGGCCGCCCCGCGCGACGCCGACCAGCTGCGCGCCGAACTGCGCGAGGCGCTGGACGTGGACGACGCGCCCACCGTGGTCCGCTTCCCCAAGGCCGAGGTCGGCCCGCCGATCCCCGCGGTCGAGCGGGTGGGCGGCGTCGACGTGCTGCTGCGCACGGCGGAGCCGGGCCGTGCGCCGGAGGTGCTGCTGGTCGCGGTCGGCACCATGGCCCCCGCCTGCCTGGACGCCGCGGCGCTGCTGACCGCGGACGGGATCACCGCCACCGTGGTCGACCCGCGCTGGGTCAAGCCGGTCGACCCGGCCCTGACCGAGCTGGCGGCCCGGCACCGGCTGGTGGTCACGGTCGAGGACAACGGCCGGATCGGCGGCGTCGGCGCGGCCGTCGCCATGGCGCTGCGCGACGCCGAGATCGACGTTCCGACGCGCGAACTCGGAATCCCGCAGGAGTTCCTGGTCCACGCCTCGCGGAGTGAGATCCTGGACGAGATCGGGCTGACCGGGCCCGGGATCGCGGCGCAGACCGCCGGCTTCGCCAAGGCGATCGGGCTGGGCCGGCAGCAGTCGGCGGCACGGGTTACCAGCAGCATCACAGGAGGGGATTCCCAGCGTGGCATCTGACACGGCAGCAGCACCAGTCTCCACGGCGTTCGACGTCGCCGCCCTGCTGAAGGAGCGCGGCGCGGAGCGCTACCGGCTGCACAGCGAGCACCTGAACCACCAACTGCCGCGGATGCTGCACACCATCGGCTTCGACAACGTGTACGAGCGGGCCCAGGGCGCCTACTTCTACGACGCCGAGGGCAACGACTACCTCGACATGCTGGCCGGCTTCGGCATCTTCGCGCTCGGCCGGCACCACCCGGTGGTCCGCGGCGCGGTGCACCAGGTGATGGACCTGGAGCTGGCCGACCTGACCCGCTTCGACTGCCAGCCGCTGCCCGGCCTGCTGGCCGAGAAGCTGCTCTCCTACTCCCCGCACCTGGACCGGGTGTTCTTCGGCAACAGCGGGACCGAGGCGGTCGAGACCGCGCTGAAGTTCGCCCGCTACGCCACCGGCAAGCGCAGGATCCTCTACTGCGACCACGCCTTCCACGGGCTGACCACGGGCTCGCTCTCGGTCAACGGCGAGGACGGCTTCCGCAAGGGCTTCGCCCCGCTGCTGCCGGACACCGCGCTGCCGCTGGGCGACCTGGCCGCGCTGGAGCGCGAGCTGAAGAAGGGCGACGTGGCCGCCCTGATCGTGGAGCCGATCCAGGGCAAGGGCGTGCACTCCACCCCGCCCGGCTACCTGAAGGCGGCTCAGGAGCTGCTGCACAAGCACAAGGCACTGCTGATCGCCGACGAGGTGCAGACCGGCATCGGCCGTACCGGCGACTTCTACGCCTACCAGCACGAGGCCGGGGTGGAGCCGGACCTGGTCTGCGCGGCCAAGGCGCTCTCCGGCGGCTACGTCCCGGTCGGGGCGACCCTGGGCAAGGACTGGATCTTCGAGAAGGTCTACTCCTCGATGGACCGGGTGCTGGTGCACTCGGCGAGCTTCGGCTCCAACGCCCAGGCCATGGCGGCGGGGCTCGCCACCCTGCACGTCATGGAGGACGAGCAGGTGGTGGCGAACGCCCGCCGGGTGGGCGACCTCTTCCGGGAGCGGCTCACCGCGCTGAAGCCGAAGTACGAGATGCTGGCCGACGTCCGGGGCCGCGGCCTGATGATCGGCATCGAGTTCGGCCGCCCGCAGTCGCTTAAACTGCGGACCGGCTGGACGGCGCTGCAGGCCGCCCGTAAGGGGTTGTTCGCGCAGATGGTGGTGGTGCCGCTGATGCAGAAGCACCGCATCCTCACCCAGGTCTCCGGGGACCACCTGGAGGTGATCAAGCTGATCCCGCCGCTCACCATCGGCGAGGCCGAGGTGGACCGCTTCGTCGACGCCTTCACCGAGATCATGGACGAGGCGCACAGCGGGACCGGTCTGATGCGGGACTTCGGCAAGACCCTGATCAAGCAGGCGGTGGCGAACCGCTAGCCGTCGGGGGTCAGACCTCCAGGTTCTCCTCGATCTGCTTCATCCGGTGCCGCGCCAGCGCGAGGTTGGCGCGGCTCCGGTCCAGGGCCAGGTAGAGGAAGATCCCCTTGCTGGTGTGCCGGGTCAGCGGCCGGATGATGTGGTACTGACTGGTCAGCGTGATCAGGATGTCCTCGATGGTCTCGTTGTGGAGATTGAGCATCTCCATGGTCCGCATCTTGGCGCGGACCACGTCGGTGTTGCCCGCCGCCGCGACGTTGAGGTCGAGTTCCTTGGTCGAGCCCAGGGTGCCCAGGGCCAAGCCGCTGCTGTAGTCGACGATCGCCACGCCCACCGATCCCTCGACCGACATGGCCTCTTTGAGCGCGGTTTCCATGTTCGACATGTTCGGGCATCCTCCTGAACCACGGTCCGAGCGCGTGGACCGTTTGTGGTCCCCGCAGTCAGGACCCTAGGAGAGGTCTCCAGTGGCACATGCCGCTTGGGCGAAAGTGATCAGAAGGAGCCGGTGATGCGACTGTTTCCGATCGCTGACTGCCTATTGTTGGCCCACTTTTTCGGGGCGCCGCGGCGAGCTGCGGAAATGCACTGTCACTGGGGCCGCACAGCGGAAAAGATCTTCGCCGGGGTGACGAAGCTAACAGCGGACTGTTACCGCACCGAGCCCGACGAGCGCGGCACGGCGGCCCGCTCCCGCTGGGCGGGCAGCTCGACGGCCGGCCGCTCCGACTCCTCCAGCACCCGGGCGGACCAGCCGGGGGCGAACACCCGGAACGCCGTGGCGCAGAGCCGGCGGCGGTCGGCCCAGGCGGTCTGGAAGCGCTGGTCCGCACTGGCCACCACCGGTTCGAACAGCGGCAGCGCCAGCATCACCAGGACACCGGCCGCCCAGCCCGCCAGCACGTCCGAGACCCAGTGGGTACCCAGGTAGATCGTGGTCAGCCCGACACTGAAGCCCATGAAGCCGGCCAGCACGCTTCCGGTGCGGCGTCCGCGGGTTGCCAGGTAGGCGACGACGCCCCAGGTCACCACGGCGTTGGCGGTGTGCCCCGAGGGGAAGATGCCGCCGCCGAAGAAGAGTTCGTTGGAGCCCGCGACGTGGGCGTAGTGCGGGCCGAGCCGGCCCAGGGCGATCTTCACCGCGCCGACCGACATGTTCAGCAGGACCAGGGCCACGCCGAGGACCAGCAGCGGCCGCATGCTCCGGGTGCGCAGCGAGCGCCAGCCCAGCCAGACCGCCACCACGATCGCCGAGGGCCCGCGCTGACCGGTGATCACATACTCGTTGAGGAAGGCCTGCAGCGAGGGCCAGTGCTCGTAGGGCCGGAACATCATCACGGTCCAGTCGAACGCGACCAGGCGAGAGGTCGTCAGCACAGCGATGACGACGACGAGGTAGAAGGCCGAGGTGCCGACGAAGAGGGCCTTGTGGGCACGGCTCAGCGGCCGCCAGCGGAGAGGTCTCTCCGGGGGCCGCGGGGCTCGTGTCTGCGGGCGCTCTAGTAGGGCGACCTCATTCCTCTGGTTACGCACCTGCTCGACGGTACAGTGCGCGGCTGTGGCCGCCGACGGGGTCGAGTTGTTCGTAATAACCATGTGACCTGATTGCGTGACAGTTCTGTGGAAATCCTGCCACTACCCTGCGAATAGCGGTCGGATATGTGAATCCCGGGCGTCAGGAGAGGTCACAGGTCAACGCCGCCACGGCGACGGTAAGAACTCCATGAGAACATATCGGCCGTGCGTTTGACGCGAAATTTATCGAGTTCAGGTACGGCGATTTTCGACCGCTGTCCGATTCCCGGGGAAAGGAATTCCTATTCCCCGGGAACCGTGTTCGGGCCGCCCGGGGCGGCTCAGGCCAGCCCGCCGCCGAGGGTCAGCCCGCCGTCCAGCACCAGGGTCTGACCGGTGATCCAGGAGGCCTGGTCCGACAGCAGGAAGGCGACCGCCGCCCCGACGTCGTCCGGCACGCCCAGCCGCTTCAGCGGGTAGGTGGCCGCGACCTGCTCCTCGTGCCCGGCGAACAGCGCCTCGGCGAAGCGGGTCCTGACCACGGCCGGGGCCACCGCGTTCACCCGGACCGAGGGGGCCAGCTCGAAGGCGAGCTGCTGGGTCAGCTGGATCAGCGCCGCCTTGCTCGCCCCGTACATGCCGATGCCCGGGGCCGGGCCGAGGGCGCTGACCGAGGAGACGTTGACGATCGCGCCGCCGTGCTCGGCCAGCGCGGCCTTGTGCACCAACTGGACCCAGCCCAGCGTGGAGACCAGGTTGATGTCCAGGATCTTGCGGGCAGCGGCCAGGTCCAGATCGACCATGGAGCCGAAGGCCGGGTTGGTGCCGACATTGTTGACCAGCGAGTCGATCCGGCCGAAGCGCTCCATGGCGCGCTCCACCGTCTCGGCCCGGTGCGCCTCGTCATGGCTCTTCCCGGCGACGGCGAGCACCCGCTCCTCGCCGCCGAGCCGGGCCACCGCCTCGGCCAGGCTGCCCGCGTCCCGCCCGGTGATCACCACCCGCTCGCCCCGGGCGACCAGGGCCTGGGCGACGGCCAGGCCGATGCCGCGGCTGGCGCCGGTGATCAGGGCGACCTTCGCCGGGGCCGCTGCGTCGTCGTTCGTTGTCACGGTGCTCGTCTCCTGAGGGACAGTCAGAGGGTGGGGGCGGGGAGGTCGACCAGCGCGGCCAGCCGGGCCCGGTGCCGGTCGGCGGTGCCCAGGGCGATGGAGCCGCTCTTGGCCCGCTTGAGGTAGAGGTGGGCCGGGTGCTCCCAGGTGAAGCCGATGCCGCCGTGCAGCTGCACCGCCTCCTCGGCCGCGGTGACCGCCACCTGCGAGGCGAAGGCCTGCGCCAGCGCCGCCGCGACCGGCAGCTCGGCCGATCCGGTGGCCAGCGCGTCCGCGGCGTTGCGGGCGACCGCGCGCAGCTGGGCCACGGCGACCCAGAGGTCGGCCAGCCGGTGCTTCACCGCCTGGAACGAGCCGACCGGCCGTCCGAACTGGTGACGCTGTTTCACATAGGCCAGCGTGGTCTCCAGTGCCCATTCCGCGACGCCCAGCTGCTCGGACGCCAGCAGCGCCGCGCCCGCGGTCAGCGCCGCGTCCACGGCCCGCAGCGCGGCGTCGCCCTCGGCGACCAGTCGGCCGCTCGCCCCGTCCAGGGCCAGGTCGGCCAGCGGCCGGGTCATGTCCAGGCTGACCACCGGGACGGCGGTGAAGTCGCCGACCGCGTACAGCGCCGGGCCGCCCGCGCCGACGGCGGGGACCAGCAGCACGTCCGCGGTGGTGGCGTCGGCGACCAGCCGTACCGTGCCGTGCAGCAGGCCGTCGGCGTCCACCCGCACGGTGTCGGGGAAGGCCGTGCCGGGCGCGGCGGCGAACGGCACCGCCAGCGCGGCGACGTGCTCGCCGGAGGCGACCGTCGGCAGCAGCACCGTCTCGTCCGCCGCCAGCAGCGCCGCGGTGGCCAGCACCGCGCTGCCCAGGTAGGGGACCGGCGCGGCGGCCCGGCCCAACTCCTCCAGCACCACCGCGGTCTCGCGCCAGCTCGCGCCCGCGCCGCCGGACTTCTCCGGCACCGCGAGCCCGGTCACGCCCAGCTCCACCGACAGCGCCCGCCACAGCGCGGTGTCCACCGGCTGCGCGCTCTCGGTCCGGGCCAGCGTCGCCGACTGCGGGGCCCTGGCGGCGAGCAGCGCCCGCACATTGGCCCGCAGCTCCTGCTCCACCTCGGAGTAGCCGAGGTCGACTGCGTCGGTCATTTCGGCAGGTCCTTCCATGCGACGTCCTTGTCGACCCGGATCTCCTGGGGGAGTCCGAGCACCCGCTCGGCGATGATGTTGCGCAGGATCTCGGAGGTCCCGCCCTCGATCGAGTTGCCCTTGGCCCGCAGGTAGCGGTAGCCGGGGCTGCCGCCCTCCATGGACGGGCGGTCCGGGCGGCGGAAGGTCCAGTCGTCGTAGGCCAGGCCCTCGCCGCCGAGCAGCTCCAGCTCCAGGCCGGAGATCTGCTGGTTCAGCCGGGCGAAGGCGAGCTTGGCGGCGCTGCCCTCGGGGCCCGGCTCGCCCGCGGCGAGCTGCTGGCGCAGCCGCTCCCCGGTCAGCCTGGCCGCCTCGGCGTCCACCCAGAGCCGGAGCAGAGTGTCGTGCAGCCCGGGGGTCCGCAGCTCGGGCCGCTCGCGCCAGGTCCTGGCGCTGATCCCGATCAGCCCGCCTTCACGCGGCATCGCGCTGCCGCCGATGGCGACCCGCTCGTTCATCAGCGTGGTGGTGGCCACCCGCCAGCCGTCGCCGACCGCGCCGAGCCGGTGCGCGTCCGGGATCCGGACGCCGGTCAGGAAGACCTCGTTGAACTCGGCCTCGCCGGTTGCCTGGCGCAGCGGCCGGACGTCGACGCCGGGGGCCTTCATGTCGCAGACGAAGTAGGTCATCCCGGCGTGCTTGGGGACGGTCGGGTCGCTGCGGGTGACCAGGATCGCCCAGTCGGCCTGGTGCGCCATCGAGGTCCACACCTTCTGGCCGTCCACGGTCCAGTTCGCGCCGTCCTCGTCGCGGACCGCGCGGGTGCCCAGCGCAGCCAGGTCGGAGCCCGCGCCCGGCTCGCTGAACAGCTGGCACCAGACCTCCTCGCCGGTCCACAGCGGGCGCAGGAAGCGGGCCCGGGTCTGCTCGTCGCCGAAGGCGAGGATGGTCGGCGCGGCCATGCCGAGGCCGATGCCGTGCCGACCGGGGTCGAGCACCGGCGCTCCGGCCGCGGCGAACTCGTCGTTGACGGCCTGCTGCAGCGAGCGCGGGGCGCCCTGGCCGCCGAGGCCTTCGGGGAAGTGGATCCAGGCGAGCCCGGCGTCGTAGCGGGCCCCGAGGAAGTCGGTGACCGGGGTGGTGGCCGGGTCGTGCGCGGTGAGGAACGCGCGGACGGCGGCGCGCAGCCCGGCTTCGGTGGGGGGTGTGCTCATGGGTGAAGCCCTCTCGGCGGTGAGCGGGGCGGGAAGGGAAGTCCGGTGCGCCGCCGCTGCGGGCGGCGCACCGGGGAGCGCTAATCCAGGGGGCCGCCGGCGACGTAGACCACCTGGCCGGAGACGAAGCCCGCGCCCTCGCTGACCAGGAACGAGACGGTGTGCGCGATGTCGTCGGGGACGCCGACCCGGCCCACCGGGATCTGGGTGGCGGCCATGGCCTTGAAGTCGTCGAAGCCGAGGCCGACCCGCTCGGCGGTCTGCGCGGTCATGTCGGTGGCGATGAAGCCGGGGGCGACCGCGTTGGCGGTGACGCCGAACTTGCCGAGCTCCTTGGCCAGGGTCTTGGTGAAGCCCTGCAGCCCGGCCTTGGCGGCGGAGTAGTTGGCCTGGCCGCGGTTGCCCAGCGCGGACGAGGAGGACAGGTTGACGATCCGTCCGTAGCCGGCGTCGACCATGTGCTTCTGCACGGCCTTGGACATCAGGAACGCGCCCTTGAGGTGCACGTTCATGACCGTGTCCCAGTCCAGCTCGGACATCTTGAACAGCAGGTTGTCGCGCAGCACGCCGGCGTTGTTGACCAGCACGGTCGGCGCGCCCAGCTCGGCGGCGATCCGGGCGACGGCCGCGGCGACCTGCTCGGCGCTGCTGACGTCGGCGCCCACGGCGAGGGCCCGGCCGCCGGCCGCGGTGATCTTCTCGACGGTGTCCTTGCCGGCCGCCTCCTCCAGGTCCACCACGGCCACGGCGAAGCCGTCGGCGGCGAGGCGGATCGCGGTGGCGGCGCCGATGCCGCGGGCCGCGCCGGTGACGATGGCGACGCGCTGGGTCTGGTCAGTCATGGTTGCTGTCAGTCCTTCGATCGGGTGAGGGTGGGGTGAGCGGACGTCAGTTGGCCGGTGCGGCCAGGTCGGCGCGGTAGGGCTTCAGCTCGCGGTGGGCCAGCGAGCGGCGGTGCACCTCGTCCGGTCCGTCCGCGAAACGCAGCGTACGGGCCGAGGCCCAGAGCTGGGCGAGCGGGAAGTCCTGGGAGATCCCGCCGCCGCCGTGGGCCTGGATGGCCTTGTCCAGGATCCACTCGACGGTGGCCGGGGTGGCGATCTTGATGGCCTGGATCTCGGTGTGCGCGCCCTTGTTGCCGACGGTGTCCATCAGCCAGGCGGTCTTCAGCACCAGCAGCCGCAGCTGCTCGATCCGGACCCGGGACTCGGCGATCCACTCCTGGACCACGCCCTGCTCGGCCAACGGCTTGCCGAAGGCGGTCCTGGACACGGCCCGACGGCACATCAGTTCGAGGCCGCGCTCGGCCATCCCGATCAGCCGCATGCAGTGGTGGATCCGGCCGGGCCCCAGCCGCGCCTGGGCGATGGCGAAGCCCTCGCCCTCCCCGGCGATCAGGTTCTCGGCCGGCACCCGGACGTTGTCGAAGACGATCTCGGCGTGGCCGCCGTGTGCGCCGTCGGTGTAGCCGAACACATGCATTCCGCGCCGGATCTCCACACCCGGGGTGTCCCGGGGCACCAGGATCATGCTCTGCTGCCGGTGCTTGGCGGCGTCCGGGTCGGTGCGGCCCATCACGATCAGGATCTCGCAGGCCGGGTCCATCGCGCCGGAGGACCACCACTTGCGGCCGTTGACCAGGTAGGAGTCGCCGTCCCGCTCGATCCGGGTGGCGATGTTGGCCGCGTCGGAGGAGGCGACCTCCGGCTCGGTCATGCAGAAGGCGGACCGGATCTCGCCCTCCAGCAGCGGGGCCAGCCAGCGCTTCTGCTGCTCCGGACTGCCGAACTGGGCCAGCAGCTCCATGTTGCCGGTGTCCGGGGCGGCGCAGTTCAGCGCCTCGGGGGCGAGGTTCGGGCTGCGCCCGGTGATCTCGGCCAGCGGCGCGTACTGCAGGTTGGTCAGCCCGGCGCCGTGCTCGGGATCGGGAAGGAAGAGATTCCACAGCCCGCGCCGACGCGCCTCGGCCTTGAGCTCCGCCATCACCGCCGGACGGGACCACTCGTCGGTCGCGGCGGCGAACGGCTCGGCCGGGTAGACCTTCTCGTCCATGAAGGCGAGCAGCTGCTGCTGCAGTTCGCGGGTCCGGTCGTCGTAAAGGAAGTCCATCAGTGCGCCTCCAGTGTGAGCAGGGTCTCCAGGGCGGCGGTGACCAGCAGCGGCACCATCCCGCCGATGTGGGAGAAGCCCTCCCCGACGGTCTTGCCCTGGATGTAGCGGAAGTGGATGCCCTCGGAGATGACCGCGAGCTTGTAGGCGGCGAAGGCGGTGTACCAGGGCAGGGGGGTCAGGTCCAGGCCGGTGCGTCCGGCGTAGTGCCCGGCCAGCTCGTCCATGCCGGGGAAGCCGGCGGCGGGGCTGACCGCCTGGGCCACCGGGTTGCCGGGGATGCCGGCCGCGATCTCCCAGTACACCTTCATCAGGCCCAGGTCCGCGAGTGGGTCGCCGAGCGCCGCCATCTCCCAGTCCAGCACCCCGGCGATGGTGTCATCGGCGCTGACAATGGTGTTGTCGAGGCGGTAGTCCCCGTGCACGATCGTGCTCCGCTGGCTTGCCGGGATGCCCTGTTCGAGCCGTCGCTGCAGCTCGTCCATCCCCGGGATGTCGCGGCTCCGGGACGCCTCGAACTGCCGCAGCCAGCGCGAGACCTGACGCTGCAGATAGCCCTCGGGGCGGCCGAAGCCGTCCAGGCCGACGCTCGCCGGGTCGATCGAGTGCAGCTCGGCCAGCACGTCCATGAGCCGGAACGAGACGGCCCTGGCCCGGTCCCGGCCGAGCCCCGCGGCGTCCTCGGCGCTGCGGTAGACCGTGCCCGGCACCTCGTCCATCAGGTAGAAGGGCGCGCCGAGCACCTCGGCGTCGGTGCAGAGCAGGTGCACCCCGGGGACCGGGACTGCGGTCCCGGTCAGCGCGGAGATCACCCGGTACTCGCGGGACATGTCGTGCGCGGTGGCCAGCACGTGCCCCAGCGGCGGACGGCGCAGCACCCAGCGGTGCCGGTCGTCGCGCAGGGTGTAGGTGAGGTTGGACTTGCCGCCGGCGATCAGCTCCGCCCGGAGCGGTCCGGCGGCGAGACCGGGGTGGTCGCGGTCCAGGTAGGCCCGCAGCAGTTCCAGGTCAAGACCTGGAAGACGTTGCTCGGACATGCGTTCCTCCTGGCTCGGGATGCGGCAGAGTTGGCCTGTGCCGCCGCTGCCGCCACCATACCGACTGGTAGGTATGTCGGCTAGAGTGGCACATGACACACTCGTGGACATCACACCGGCGCCGCACGGAACGCCGGTGCCGCACAGGAGGGGGCCGACGTGGCCGCAGCACGCAGGGCCGTCGGAAGCCGGGGCAGCCGCGCCGCGGTGCTGCCGGGACCGGGCCAGGAGGAGGCGGAGGCCCCGGGCGACTCCGCGCCGGTCCAGGAGCGCCTGCTCGCCGCCGCCAGCCGGCTGTTCGCCGAACGCGGCTTCGCGCTGACCTCGGTCCAGGAGATCGTCGAGCGGGCCGGCGTCACCAAGGGCGCGATGTACCACTACTACGCGTCCAAGGACGACCTGCTGCAGCAGATCTACGCCCGGCTGCTGGCCGGGCAGACCGTCCGGCTGGCCGCCATCGCCGACGCCCCGGGCCTGCCGGTCCGCGAGCGGCTCCGCGCCGCCGCCGCCGACCTGGTGGTCAGCACCCTGGAGAACCTGGACGACGCCACCGTGTCCTGGCGCTCGATGCACATGCTCCCGCCGGACCGGCTGGCCCAGGTGCGGCTGGAGCGGCGGCGCTTCCACGAGCGGTTCCGGGCGCTGATCGAGCAGGGGCAGCAGGAGGGGGTGCTGCGCCGGGACATCTCCGCGGACCTCGTGGCGCACCAGTTCTTCGGCGGCGTGCACCACCTCGGGGCCTGGTACCACGCGGACGGCCAGCTCGCCCCGGAGTCCATCGGGGAAACCTTTGCCGACTTGTTGCTCAGAGGGCTGGATGATCGGGTCGGACCGGAATCGACCATCCCGGATCACGATTAGGCCGCAGGTCCTTTGGGCGTGTCGCCTGGCTTCGGTTGGTTTGTATAGTGTGCGCCAGCAGCCGTCGGCTGCTCGGCCGAACCACCCGCACACAAAGCTCTCACATGGAGCCGCGGGAAGCGGGTACGCCGCTGCCATGCCGTATGTGCTTCCCCACAGGAGCCGTACGAAGGCGTAGACATGAGGACGGTTCCATGGTTCTGGGGGAGATCGACATGACGGGTTCTCCACTCCGCCTCTCTCAGGCGCCTGGGCAGCTGATCCGGATAGCCCAGCAGGTGCACACCCGGCTCTGGGCCGAGTACGTCGGCCACGAGCTGACAGCGCCGCAGTACGCGGCGCTGATCGCGCTGGCCGTCGAACCGGGGGCGGACCAGCGCACAGTGGGGGAGCGGGCGTCGCTGGACAAGGCGACGATGGCGGAGATGGTCGGCAGGCTGGTGCGCCGGGGGCTGGTGCTGCGGCGCCGTGACCCGGCCGACGGCCGGCGCAAGCTGCTCACCCTCTCGCCGCTCGGGACACAGCTGGTCGCGGACGTCTCCCCGGGTGTCGCACGGGTGCAGCAGGGGCTGCTGGAGCCGCTGACCGAGGCCCAGCGCTGCGAGCTGATGACCGGGCTGGCCCGGATGGCCCGGATGGAGGACGTGGCGCTGGAGACCATGGTCGAGGCCAGGCCGATCCTGGACGCCCCGCGCGTCGTCGGCTACCTGATCAGGGTCGCCCAGCAGGTGCACACCCGGCTCTGGGCCGAGCAGGCCTCGGCCGAGCTGACCGCGCCGCAGCACGCGGTGCTGGCCGCGCTCGCCGAGGAGCCCGGCATCGACCAGCGCACCGTCGGCGAGCGGGCGTCGCTGGACAAGGCCACCATGGCCGAACTGGTGAGCCGACTGGTCCGCCGTGGCCTGGTGCTGCGCCGCCGCGACCCGGCTGACGGCCGGCGCAACCTGCTCGCGCTGTCACCCGCCGGGGCGAACCTGCTGGACCAGGTCGGCCCCGGGGTCCGGGCGGTGCAGGCCCACCTGCTCTCGCCGCTGGACCAGCCCGAGCGCGAGCGGGTGGTGGAACTGCTGGCCGCGGTGGCCCGGCTGTCCGAGCCGGTCGAGTAGCGGCGGGCCCGGCCGCGGTTCGCCCGCGGCCGTAATTCGCTTGCGGGCGCGCGGGCGATGGCGGATCGTCACGGGGTATGCGTACTTCCTGACGTGACGTCATCGCCCGCGCCCCCGTGTCCTCGCCCGTTGTGCGAGTGACCCTTCGGGGTGCGCGGCTCCGCCCGCCCATTCCGACTTGACGGAGCGTCATGTCTCTGTTGCACCTGCCCATGCCCGATCCCGGCCGCCCCGACCTGCGGTCACCGCTGCGGCTGCTGGCCTGGTTGGGCCGCTCCCAGCGGCGCGGCCAACTGCTCTCCGTGCTTTGGGGCTCCCTGCTGATGGGGGCCCAGGCGGCCACCCCGTTCCTGGTCGGCGTCGGCGTCCAGGGCGCGATCGACCACCGGGCCGGGCGGATCTGGCTGGCCGGCTCCTGCGCCCTGCTGCTCGGCCTGGTCCAGTGCGCCGGGTCGGTGCTGCTGCACCGCCAGGCGGTCTGGAACTGGGTCACCGCCGCCTCCCAGGTCCGCCAACTGGTGGCCAGGCAGGCCTCCGCGCTCGGCGCGGGGCTGTCCCGGCGGATCGCCACCGGCGAGATCGTCGCGGTCAGCTCCGGCGACGTCGAGCGGATCGGCTGGTTCGTCGAGGTCAGCTCCCGCTGCGGGGCGGCCGTGGTGGTCTGGCTCGGCGTCTCCGCGGTGGTGCTGGCCCGCGAGCCTCGGCTCGGCCTCGCGGTGCTGCTCGGCGTCCCGGCGCTGGCCGCCTCGGTCTGGCCGCTGCTCCGCCCGCTGGAGGTCCGCTTCACCCGGCAGCGCGAACTCGGCGGGAAGGCAGCTGAGTTGGCCGCCGACACGGTGGCCGGGCTGCGGGTGCTGCGCGGCATCGGCGGCGAGGAGCTGTTCCTGGACCGCTACCGCACCGCCTCCCAGCGGGTCCGCGCCGCGGCGGTGCGGACGGCCCGCACCTGGTCCCTGATGCAGGCTCAGCAGGTGCTGCTGCCGGGCATGTTCGTGGTCGGCACCACCTGGTACGGCGCGCACCTGGTGGTCACCGGGCAGATCGGGGTCGGCGAACTGGTCGCCGTCTACGGCGCCTGCGCCTTCCTGGCCGGGCCGCTGCGGATCCTCGGCGAGACCGCCGAGGCCTGGACCGCGGCCAGGGTCGCCGCGGACCGCGCCGTCCGGGTGCTCGCGGTGGCCCGCGACCAGCCCGGCGACGGGACCGAGCCGGAACCGCTCGCCGACCCCGGCCGCGCCGACCTGCACGACCCGTCCACCGGGCTGACCGCGGTGGCGGGCCGGTTCACTGCGGTGGTCTGCGGCGACCCGGACCTGGCCGGAGCCGTCGCGGCCCGGCTCGGCGGGCACGTGCCGAGCGACCTCGCGGGCGCGGGGGCCGCCGCGGGGGCGGCTGCGGGAGCCGCTGTACGGGTCGCGTCGGCGACGCTGGGCGGGCGGCAGCTGGACCGGCTGCCGCTGGACGCGGCCAGGGCGGCGGTCCTGGTCCACGACAAGGACCCGGTGCTGCTCTCCGGCACCCTGGCGGAACTGTTCGACATCCCCAGGTCGGGCCGGGTAGACCCGGCCGACGCGCTCGCCGCGGCCTGCGCCGAGGACGTCCTGGACGCGCTGGCGGACGCCTCGCCCGCGGCCGGGGGCGACCCGATGCGGGCCCGGATCACCGAGCGCGGACGCTCGCTCTCCGGCGGCCAGCGGCAGCGGCTAGCGCTGGCCAGGGCGCTGGTCGCGGACCCGCCGGTGCTGGTCCTGGACGAGCCCACCAGCGCGGTGGACTCGCACACCGAGAGCCGGGTCGCGGCCGGCGTCGCCGCCCTGCGCGAGGGCAGGACCACGGTGGTCTTCGCGACCAGCCCGCTGATCCTGGACCGGGCCGACCGGGTGGTGCTGCTCCAGGGCGGCCGGGTCGCCGCGCAGGGCCCGCACCGCGAACTGATGCACCGCCACCCCGGCTACCGGGCGGTGGTCACCCGCGAGGAGCCGGAGCCAGCCGAGGTTGCGGCTGAGGTCGCGGTTGGAGCGGCCGGACCGGCCGCATTCACGGAGTCGATGGGATCGATGGAGGAGAGCCGATGAGGGCCCCGGAACGTCCGGCCGAGCAGACCGCGACCATGCTGCCGGTCGGCTCGCCCGCCACCGTGCGCGACTACCTGCGGCTGCTCGCCGTCCGGCACCGCCGGGGCTTCGGCACGGTGGTCGGGCTGCACTCGGTGGGCGCGGCGGCCGGACTGGTCGGCCCCTGGGTGCTCGGCGACCTGGTCGAGCGGCTCGGCCCGCGCACCACCGAGGGCTACATCGCCCAGGCCGCGCTGTTCTACCTGGGCGCGCTGCTGGTGCAGGCGGTCTTCACCGGCCTGTCCCGACTCCGCGGCGGCATCCTCGGCGAGGAGATCCTGGCCGACCTGCGCGAGGACTTCCTGGTCCGCTCGGTGGCCCTGCCGCCCGGCGTCCTGGAACGGGCCGGCACCGGGGACCTGGTCTCCCGCGCCACCACCGACGTCGACCGGCTGGCCACCTCGGTCCGCGACGCGCTGCCCGAACTGTCGGTCGCGGTGGTCTCGCTGGTGCTGATCCTCGGCGCGCTGCTGGTCACCTCGCCGCTGCTGGCGGTCACCGCGCTGGTCGGCGCCCCGCTGCTGCTGGCCGGCTGCCGCTGGTACTACCGGCGCGCCCCGCAGGCCTACCGGGACGAGTCGGCCGCGTACGCGGCGATCAACACCGTGCTGGCCGAGACCGTGGACGCCGGCCAGACGGTGGAGGCGCTGCGGCTCGGCGACGACCGGGTGGAGCTGACCGACGCCCGGATCCGGCACTGGATCTCCTGGTCCCGGTACACCCTGTGGCTGCGCACGGTCTTCTTCCCGACCGTCGACTTCCCCTACACGCTCTGCCTGATCGCCACCCTCACCTTCGGCGGCATCTACACCCTGCACGGCTGGACCACCCCGGGCCAGCTCACCACCGGAGTGCTCTACGCACAGATGCTCACCGGGCCGGTCGACATGATCCTGCGCTGGTACGACGAGCTGCAGATCGGCCAGGCCTCGATGGCCCGCCTGGTCGGCGTCCGGGAGATCCCCGACGCCGACTCCGACGACGCCCTGCACCCGAGCGGGCGCACGGTCCGGGCCGACCTGGTCCGCTTCGGCTACCGCGAGGGCGCGGACGTGCTGCACGGGATCAGCCTGGCGGTGGAGCCGGGCAGCAGGATCGCCCTGGTCGGCCCCTCCGGCGCGGGGAAGTCCACGCTGGGGCGGCTGCTGGCGGGCATCTACACCCCGCGGACCGGCGAGGTCACCCTGGGCGGCGCGCGGCTGGCGGCGATGCCGGCGGAACGGGTCAGGGCCCAGGTCGCGCTGGTCAACCAGGAGCACCACGTCTTCGTCGGCACGCTCCGGGACAACCTGCGGCTGGCCCGGCCGGAGGCGGACGACCGGGAACTGCGCGGGGCGCTGGACGCGGTGGACGCGGGGGAGTGGTTCGAGGCGCTTCCGGACGGCCTCGACACCGAGGTCGGCTCCGGCGGCGGGACCCAGCTGACACCGCCTCAGGCGCAGCAGCTGGCGCTGGCCCGGCTGGTCCTCGCCGACCCGCACACCCTGGTCCTGGACGAGGCCACCTCGCTGCTGGACCCGCGCGCGGCCCGACACCTGGAACGCTCGTTGGCCCGGGTCCTGCACGGCCGTACGGTGATCGCCATCGCCCACCGGCTGCACACCGCGCACGACGCCGACCGGATCGCCGTGGTGGAGGGCGGCCGCATCACCGAGTACGGCAGCCACCCGGAACTGATCGCCGCGGACGGCCCCTACGCCGCCCTCTGGCACTCCTGGCGCGACGAGGCCACAACCCGCTGACGCGGGGGCCCCTGCGGGGCGGGCGGGGCTGCGCCCCTGGCCCCTGCGGGGCGGGCGGGGCTGCGCCCCTGGCCCCTGCGGGGCGGGCGGGGCTGCGCCCCTGGCCCCTGCGGGGCGGGCGGGGCTGCGCCCCTGGCCCCTGCGGGGCGGGCTCTCGCCGGGGGCGGATGTTCAGGGCGACGGTGCGTGTCCCGCGCTCGGGGCGCCCCGCGTCCCCGCGTTCGTGTGCCCGCCCCTGCGTCGGCTTCCCCCCGGGCTACGGCTCCCCCGTGCGGCGGTCGAAGATCAGGGGGCGGGCGGTGCGTAGGGCTGTGGCGATTGCGCCGAGGAGGACGGCGTCGTCGCCCAGCGCGCTGGCCGCGACCCGCGGCCGCAGCGGGGTGAGGCGGTGCAGGGTCTCCTCGACGTCGCGCAGCAGCAGGTCCGCGCTGTGGCCGAGGCCGCCGCCGAGCACCACCAGGTCCGGGTCCAGCACCGAGGACACCGCGGCGACCACATGGGCCAGCCGCTGCGCCTCCTGCCGCACCGCGGCCACCGCGGCCGGGGTCCCGGACCTCGCCGCGTCGAACACCGCCTTGGCGGTCAGCGGCCCGCTCGGCGCCATCCCCAACTCCCGTGCGGCCCGCACCACCGCGTCGCCGGAGACGGCACTCTCCAGCATCCCCCTCCGCGGCAGCCCCTCCTGCGGCTGCTCCGTCAGTACGGGCAGCGACCCCGCCCCCGCCCCCGCCCCCGCCGCAGGGACCGAGGCCGGGTCGCCGCCGGCCCCCGCGCCGAGCAGCGGCAGGAAGCCGATCTCCCCGGCCGCCCCGTGCGCCCCGCGGAACAGTTCGCCGTCGGCGACCACACCCATGCCCAGGCCGGTGCCGATCAGGATGTAGAGGAACAGCCTGCTTCCGACCCCCGCCCCGACCGCGTACTCGCCGATCGCGGCCAGGTTCGCGTCGTTGTGGACCGTCAGCGAGGTCCCCAGCCCCTGCCGCATCCCGGCGATCAGCCCGCTGCGGCCCCAGCCGGGCAGGTTCCCGGCGTAGCGGACCCGGTCGGTGCGCTCGTCGAACACGCCGGGGGTGCCCACCACTGCCTCGACCACGTCCTCGGGACGGAGCCCGGCCTGCGCGGTGACCTCCTCCGCCGCCTGCAGCACAGCTCGGGCCACCGCCCCGCCGCTGCGCCCGCGGTTGCGGACGTCGGTGCGGGCGACGACCGTGCCGGACAGGTCGGCGACGGCGAGTCTCAGCCACGCCCGGCCGATGTCCACCCCGAGCACATGGCCGGCCCGCGGGTCGGCCTCGTAGAGCACGGCGATCCTGCCCCGGTCCGGGGCGACCGTCCCGGCCTCGCGGACCAGCCCGGCCTGTTCGAGGGCGGCCAGGGCGGTGGACACGGTCGGCTTGGACAGCCCGGAGTCCCGGGCGAGCTGGGCCCGGGAGGTCGGGCCCGCCGTGCGCAGCAGCTCCAGCAGCAGCCACTCGTTGTTGCTGCGCAGCCTTCGCCGGTTCCACCGGTGGTCGTTGCCCGGCGCGGCGTGCTGCTCGGTGCTCGGCTCGGTCATGCAGTCCTCTGCTGTCCTCTTGCTGTTCTTCGCGGGCGGGCGAACGCTGGAACTCTACTAGTTAAGCTTCTTGACTAATTGGCATGTTCCGGCGTTCGGACGCTCCGCCGCGCGGCCCGCGGCGGGACGGCCGAAAATGAGTGCATGGCCAAGAACAGCGGTGCCACCACCGAGCGCAAGATCGCCGGCGTCCCGATCAACACCCGGACGATCGTGATCGTCGTCGTCGCGATCCTCGCCGTCTGGTTCATTCTGATGAACACGGCGTCGGTGAAGATCCACCTCTGGGGTCTCTCGACGTTCAGCGCGCCGCTGTGGATCGTGCTGCTGGTGATGATCGTGGTCGGCGCGCTGCTCGGCTGGGCGCTGCGCCGCTACCGAGACCGCGCCGACAGCAAGTAGCCCGGCGGCAAGCAGGCCCGACAGGGGGCGCGCGGAGGGGCGGGCGCGCCCCTGGGGGAGTGACGCCGGACACAGCCCGGAGGGCGTCCACGAAGCACGGTAGTTGATCCATCGGTCCCCCAGGGCCCCGGCGTCCGCCGTTCGGCGGACGCCGGGGTCCTGTTCGCACGGGGCCGCCCACACGGACGCGAACAGTGTTCTACTACGGACTCCGATAGTAGGACGGCTCTTTGGTCTGGTGTAGGAGACGCGTTAAGAATGGCGGGCGTCCGTCAGGATCACCCCCGGCGCTGCGCCGATTCCGCACGGCACCTGTCCCGCCGTGCTGGTCGAGTCGGCCGCGCCGAGCCCAGCCGATTGAGGTCTTCTCCCATGTCCGTACGTTCGCGTGTTCTGCATGCCCGAAAGCGCACGGTGGCGATCGTCGCCGCGGTGTCCGTGAGCGGTCTCGCCATCGCCGGCGGGGTCGTCGCCGAGTCCTCGGCCGACGCCCCGGACAAGACCGTCAGCTCCCCGGCCGACACCGCCGCCGCGGTCGCCGACCTGCAGGCGTCCGCCGACGCGTCCGCGTCCGCCGCGGCAGCGCAGCAGGCGGCAGCCGCCAAGGCCGCCGCGGACCGGGCCGCCGCAGCGAAGGCCGCCGCTCTCAAGGCCGCAGCCCAGAAGGCCGCCGCTGCCAAGGCCGCTGCCGCCAGGGCCGCAGCCCAGAAGGCCGCCGAAGAGAGGGTCGCCGCCGCCCGCGCCGCTGAGCAGCGTGCCGCCGCGGCGAAGGCCGCCGCCCGCGCCGCCGCCGAGCGGCAGGCCGCCTCGCGCTCGGAGAGCCGTTCCGCGCTGAGCGGCAGCCCGCAGCAGATCGCCGCGCAGATCGTCCCGGCCGACCAGCTGGCCTCGTTCAGCGCGATCATCTCGCACGAGAGTGGCTGGAACGTCCACGCCGAGAACCCGTCCTCCGGCGCGTACGGCCTCGGCCAGGCCCTGCCGGGCTCCAAGATGGCCTCGGCCGGCTCGGACTGGCAGGACAGCGCCGCGACCCAGATCCGCTGGGCGCTGGGCTACATGAACTCCCGTTACGGCAGCCCGAACGCCGCCTGGGCGTTCTGGCAGGCCAACAGCTGGTACTAGGCCCCGCCCACGGCCGCGGATCCGCCCTCAGCCGCGCTCCGCGCCGCAGCCCCGCCTTCCGCTCCGGCCGCCGCCGAGGCTGCCGCGGCGTCGCGGACGGTGGCCGCCTCGCGGAGCTTGAGCGCCTCATCCAGGGTCGGCGACTGCTCCCAGATGCTCTGGAAGGCCATCCGCAGGGTCTCCGCCAGCGAGGGGTGACGGATCACCAGCGAGGTGGTCGCCCCGGCGCGGGCGACCGGGTCGGGCATGTCGCAGAGCACCGTGGAGCCGTCCGCGACGATCAGCTTGAGCGGCAGCGACTCGGCGATCCGGATCTCCTCGCCGACCTCGCCGAAGCGGCGCACCACCTCCAGCATCACCGGGTCGTCCAGCACGTCCTGGCTGTAGAGCGAGCGGACCGTGCGGCCGGCCGCGTGCAGCCGGGCCGAGGCCTCGAACCCGGCCACGTTCTCGGAGGGGGTGACCCACGGCGGCCGGGAGAAGCTCAGCAGCTCGCGCTCGGCCTCGGACTGGATCCGGGCGAAGCGGTCGCTGATGTCCGCGGCGTCCCGCAGCACCTCGACGTAGTCGAGCGGATCGGTGTGGGTCCGGCCGCTGTCCCAGGTCGGCAGCAGCTCGCGGGCGAGGTCGTCGGAGAGCCGTTCGAGCCGGCCCAGCGAACGCCGCTGCTGCTCCATCAGCCGGTCCACCGCCACCTCGGGGGCGACCGCGGAGTAGCCCGCCACCTTCCCCGGGTGGAGCACCGCGAGTTGGCGCCGGGTCAGGCCCTCCAGCACGTCGTAGACCCGTTGCCGGGGTACCTGGGCCTCGCGGGCGACCTCTGCCGCGGTGAAGACGTCCCGGCGGATCAGCGCGAGGTAGACCCGCGCCTCGTAGTTGGTGAGGCCGAGTTCTTCGAGGTCCGCTGCGCGCCTGTCGTCCGTATGCATGGCTGCACCGTAGCGGCGTAGGTGCCGGGTTTGGCAAGTGGCGGCCAACTCGTGGTCATCGGGGTGCCCTCGCCGGAGTTCTTCCTGTCCGGGTTGGGTCGGACAAGGGGTTCTTGTGTGGTTGTCATGTATTCGCTATCTTCATCACGCTGAGCACCACTCGACGGGGTGTCAGGTGTCCCAAGTATGTCATGGACATGAAGATCTGTCGTGTCCGACCTACCTGGCCCGGTTACCCCGTGCGGTGGCGGGCCGCTCCACGGGAGCGGACCCGAGTTCCGTCCTCACTCCCCCATGGAGGGCTGTCCGTTGCACACCCCCAGCACCACCCCCAGTGCCTCGCCGGGAAGGCCGCGCCGCGGTCTGCGCAAGGCCGCAGCCGCGTCGTTCTCCGTCGCCGCACTGATCGGCGGCGTCCTCGCCGCCGCCGCTCCGGCCGACGCGGCCCAGGGCAGCGCCTCGACCGGTGCCCACGTCAAGCGCGTCTGCGCGGCGCCGAGCCATCTGGGACAGATGTCCTGCCTGGCCCTGGTCCGCACCGACGTCACCCAGCCGCAGGCACTGGTGGCCCACGCGGTCTCACCGCTCGCCACGCCCTCCGGCTACGGCCCCTCCGACCTGCGCAGCGCCTACGCGCTGCCGGCCAACGGCGGCGCCGGTCAGACCGTCGCCATCGTGGACGCGCAGGACGACCCCAACGCCGAGTCCGACCTCGCCGCCTACCGGACCCAGTTCGGGCTCTCCGCCTGCACCACGGCCAACGGCTGCTTCAAGAAGGTCAACCAGACCGGCGGCACCAGCTACCCCACCGCGGACTCCGGCTGGGCCGGTGAGATCTCGCTCGACCTGGACATGGTCTCCGCGGTCGCCCCCGCCGCGCACATCATCCTGGTCGAGGCCACCTCGGCGAACATGAGCGACCTGGGCACCGCGGTCAACGAGGCGGTGGCGCTGGGCGCCAAGTTCGTCTCCAACAGCTACGGCGGGTCCGAGGACTCCACCGACACCGCGTCCGACAGCAGCTACTTCAACCACCCCGGCGTCGCCATCACCGTCTCCTCCGGTGACGAGGCGTACGGGGCCGAGTACCCGGCGGCGTCCAAGTACGTCACCGCGGTCGGCGGCACCTCGCTCAAGACGGCCTCCAACGCCCGTGGTTGGACCGAGTCGGTGTGGAAGACCAGCAGCACCGAGGGCGGCGGCTCCGGCTGCTCCGCCTACGACGCCAAGCCCACCTGGCAGACCGACACCGGCTGCACCAAGCGCACCATCGCGGACGTGTCCGCGGTCGCCGACCCGGCCACCGGCGTGGCGGTCTACCAGACCTACGGCGGCAGCGGCTGGGCCGTCTACGGCGGCACCAGCGCCTCGTCCCCGATCATCGCCAGCGTCTACGCCGACGCGGGCACCCCGGCGGCGGGCACCTACCCGGCGCAGTACCCGTACCAGCACACCACCGCGCTGAACGACGTGACCACCGGCAACAACGGCACCTGCTCGCCGAGCTACCTGTGCACCGCGGGCGTCGGCTACGACGGCCCGACCGGTCTGGGCACCCCGAACGGCGTCTCCGGCTTCACCAGCGGTGGCGGCGGCACCGGCAACACGGTGAGCGTCACCGCGCCGGGCAACCAGAGCGGCACCGTCGGCACCGCGGCCTCGCTGCAGCTGCACGCCACCGACTCGGCGTCGGGCCAGACCCTGACCTACAGCGCCAGCGGCCTGCCCGCCGGACTGTCCGTCAACTCCTCGACCGGCCTGATCTCCGGCACCCCGACCACGGCCGGGACCTACTCGGTCACCGCCACCGCCCAGGACACCACCGGGGCCTCCGGCAGCGCCTCCTTCACCTGGACCATCACCGGCTCCGGCGGTGGCGGCGGCTGCACCGCGGCCCAGCTGCTCGGCAACGCCGGCTTCGAGACCGGCAGCGCCTCACCCTGGACCGCCAGCGCTGGCGTCATCGACAGCAGCAGCGCCGAGCCGGCCCACTCGGGCAGCTGGAAGGCCTGGCTGGACGGCTACGGCACCACCCACACCGACACCCTGTCCCAGTCGGTCACCGTCCCGGCGGGCTGCACCAGCGCCACGTTCAGTTACTACCTCCACATCGACTCCGCGGAGACGACCACCACCACCGCCTACGACACCCTCAAGGTCACGGCGACCAGCGGCAGCACCACCACCACGCTGGCGACCTACTCCAACCTCAACAAGGCCACCGGCTACACCCTGCGCAGCGTCAACCTCTCGTCCTTCGTGGGGAAGACGGTCACGCTGAAGTTCACCGGCGCCGAGGACTCCAGCCTGCAGACCAGCTTCGTCATCGACGACACCGCGGTCAACGTCTCCTGACCGTCTGACCCGACGCCCCGGCCGCCCCTCCACGGCGGCCGGGGCGCCGTACTGTCCGGGCGAGGGGAGGGCGAGCCGGCTCAGACCGAGGCGCGGGCCATCCGGTCCAGGGCGTGGAGCAGGGCCGGGAGTTCGGGGCCGCGGCTGACCGGGACCACCTCGCCGGGGCGTTCGTCCAGGAGCACCACCGCGATGTCGTCGGTGCGCGCGGCCAGGCTCCAGCCGGGGCCGTCGGCACGGACCAGGCGGGCGCCGCCGGTGGCCGGGGTGGAGCGGATCCGGCCGGCCGGCGGGGGCTCGCGGGTGTAGGCCTGGGCCTCGGCCAGCACCCGGGCCACGTCCTCGGCGGGTGCCTGGCCGGTGGCCCGGTCGAAGGCGGCGGTGCCGTTGATCCGCTCGCGCCAGGCGGTCCACTGCTTGGCGACCTCGTCCGCGCCCAGCCGCCGCTGCGCCGGGCCCCAGGCCTCCGGGTCGGGCGGGCTCAGCGGCGTCCGGTCCGGGTGCTCGGGACCGGGGGCGGGGTCGTGCGGCTCGGGCAGTCCCGGGGTGCGCAGCGGGAGGCCGATCGGCCAGCCGGGCAGCGAGTCCACCACGGTGCGCTTCGGCGGGGAGAGGTCGTAGGGCATGCCGCAGTCCCAGGCGGCGATGGCGCAGCCGACCAGCGCGGCGTCGTCGCAGACCACGGTCCACCTGGCTCCGGCCCGGTCCTGCCCGAACACCAGGCCGTAGCCGTCCGCCCAGGGCTCCTGGCCCAGGGCCGCGCAGGCGGCCGGGTAGTCGTCGCCGAGCACGCTGGGGAACTGCCCGGGTGTCAGCAGGACCGCGCTGAGCACGTAGAACGCATCGTCATCGGCTGGTGCCATCCGACTCCCCCTTCTCTTCTGCCCCGGCCCCGGAGTCGGCTCATGGTAGTGACGCCGCGGCGCACTGTGCCAGAGCCGATTTCCGGGGCCCGGGAGGGGAGGGGGACGGCGGGCGGGTCAGCCCGCGGTGATGGCGCGCAGGCTCTCCTTGAGCGAGCCCATGGTGGCCAGCACGGCCGTGGGCTCGTAGCCGCAGTGGGCCATGCAGTTGTCGCAGCGGGGGTCCTTGCCGCGGCCGTAGTTGTCCCACTCGGTGCTGTCCAGCAGCTCCTGGTAGGTGTCCACGTACCCGTCCGACATCAGGTAGCAGGGCTTCTGCCACCCCTTCAGCGAGTACGAGGGGATCGCCCACGGGGTGCACTCGAAGTCGACCTTGCCCTCCAGGAAGTCCAGGTAGAGCGCCGAGTGG
Source organism: Streptacidiphilus cavernicola (assembly GCF_042510955.1). Classification (NCBI taxonomy): domain Bacteria; kingdom Bacillati; phylum Actinomycetota; class Actinomycetes; order Kitasatosporales; family Streptomycetaceae; genus Streptacidiphilus; species Streptacidiphilus cavernicola. The sequence continues at coordinate 157,169 of NZ_JBHFAB010000014.1, read as the reverse complement.
TTGAGCCGCCAGCCCTTGCGGCGGCCCTCCGCGAACGCCTTCCGGAACATCGTGCGGGTCTGCTCGACGCCGAGGAAGCGGTCCTGGTCCGGGGCCTTCTCGTAGGCGTAGCCGGGCGACAGCTGCATCCGGTCGACCTTGAGGTCGTCGTTGAGGTACGTGAGGACGTCGATGACGTCCTGCGGGCTGTCGTTGTTGAAGAAGGTGGAGTTGGTGAAGACGGTGAAGCCGGCCGCCTTGGCCTGCTTGATCGCCTCGATGGCCTGGTCGAACACGCCGACCTTGCTCACCGACTCGTCGTGCCGCTCGCGCAGCCCGTCGATGTGCACCATCCAGGCGAAGTTCCGGTTCGGCTTGAACTTGTGCAGGTGCTTCGGCAGCAGCACGGCGTTGGTGCAGAGCACCACGAACTTGTTCTTGTCCAGCAGCGCCTGCGTCATCTCGGCGATCTGCGGGTGCATCAGCGGCTCGCCGCCGGCCAGCGACACCATCGGTGCGCCCGCCTCCATGACGGCGTTGACGACCTTCTCGACCGGCATGCGCTGCTTGAGCATGCTGGCCGGTTCCTGGATCTTGCCACAGCCCGCACAGGCGAGGTTGCAGGCGAAGAGTGGTTCGACCTCCACGATCAGCGGGAACTTCTTCCGCCGAAGCATCTTCTGCTTGAGGAGGTAGGTGCCCATCTTGACGGTCAGATTGAGTGGGAGTCCCATGATCACTGTCTCCGTTCCCCCGGGCCCCAGGGTTGGGACCCTCCACTAACATACAGACTGTATGGAACAGGATGTAGGTATGCCAGTCCCCGGAATCAGACGGAGTCGTCGCGCGGAGCACGTCGCGGACACCCGGCGCGCACTCCTGCGCGCGGCGCGTGACCTCTTCGCCGAGCGCGGGTACGCCGCGACCGGCACGGAGGATATCGTCAGCGCCGCGGACGTCACCCGCGGGGCCCTGTACCACCACTTCAAGGACAAGGCGGACCTGTTCCGCGCGGTGATGGCCGAATGCGCCCAGGAGATGGCCCAGCGGCTGGTGGAGCAGGAGACCGCACGGGCCGAGCAGCAGCCCGGCGACGCCTGGCAGCTGCTGCGCAGCGGTTTCCAGTCCTTCCTGGACGCCTGCAACGACGCGCACTTCCAGCGCATCGTACTGATCGAGGGGCCCGCCGTGCTGGGCCACAGCGCCTGGGACGCCCTGGTCGAGGAGCACGGCTACGTGCTGCTCGCGGAGGCGCTGACCGAGGCGATCCGTGAGGGCAACGTGGACGACCTGCCGGTCGCGCCGCTGACCCGGATGCTGGCGGCGCTGATCTCCGAGGCCAGCCTCTACATCGCACGGGCCGACGACCACGTCCGGGCCAGGGAGGAGGCAGGCCTGGTCCTGGAGCGCCTCCTCACCGGGCTGGGCCGCGGATCGAACGCGATCCCGGGCGTGTCGCGGTAGTGCGCCCCCTCGCGCCGGATTCCGCACGCCCGGGTTCACGATCATGGTCGGTTCAGGCTCTTACTCATGACGACCTTCACGGCGCCGCGAGGAAGAGGACCGCATGGACACGGCCACCGCCATCACCACGATCGCCTCGATCGTCTCCGCAAAGGCATGCAGCCTGCTCGGGCTCTGGCTGCGGCTGCGCTGGCAGGGCCGCCGCGAGCGGGATCGGAGCCGCTACCTTTGCGCCGTCGCCGCAGCGGTGCCCGCAGGCAGCCGGATGGAATTCGAGGACCGGCGCAGCGGCGGTCCACTGCGGATGACGATCACCCGCTCCCCGGCGCCAGGGAAGGATCAGGCAGCGTGAACACCCCAGACCAATCGGAGGGTCCGGAGCATCCGGCAGTCGCTTCCGGCCCTCTCCCGCTCAGCGACCCGGCGGACGGATGTCACGACGCGCGGCTCCTGGCCGACGCGGAGTTCTCCGATTTCTACCGCGTCACGATTCGGCCCCTGGTGGGCTTCCTGGTCAACCAGAACGCCTCGTTACCGCTGGCCGCGGACATCGCCCAGGACACCATGGCCAAGGCGTACCAGCACTGGGGCGGCCTTCGGGATCCGCGAGCCTGGGTGCACACGGTGGCCTCGCGTGCGTTGGTCCGCAGTGCCGCCTCGGTCGAGGAGCAGTTGGTCGAGCGAGTCCCCGAACCGACCTCGTTGCTGGCCCGTCCGGACGCCATCGCGGAATGGGAGGCCCGCTATGACGTACTTCCCTTACTGCGCAGCCTGCCGCCCCGACAGCGCCAGGTTCTGGCCTGGGCCCTGGCGGGATTCACGCCCGGCGACACCGCCGAGCAACTCCAACTGCCGGTACAGACCGTGCGCGGCAACCTGGCCAAGGCTCGGCGCGCGGCCACCGCCTACCTCAAGCAGAAGGAGGAGGAGCAGTGGTCCACCCCTTGAGGCCCGATCCCCGTGACAGGGATGCGGAACGCTGGCTGCGGCGGCACAAACGCTCCCTGAGCGGACTCGACACCGTCCTCGACACCGGAGCCGGGCTGCGCGAGATCCTGCTCCAGGGCCGCCACGACACTGCCCTCGATGCTCTCGACGTCGCTCTCGACGGTGAAGCCGGCCTGGCCGCGATCCTGTCGGCGTCTCCACCCGCGTCGACCGCCTGGCCCTATTCGATCGAAGCCGGTTCCACCTCGCGGCAATCCCACGCCGTGCTCAGCCCCGAGATCCGCCTGGCGCTTCGGGCTGACCCCGGCGTCGCAGCGGCCTACCGCGCCCTGGTCCGTGACGGTGATCCCTGCGTCGACCTCGACCTCGACCTCGTGAGCGCGCGGGTCCACGACCTTGCCCGCGACCTCGACCGCGCTCTCGGTCTCGCCCGTGATCTCGACCAGGCGAACGGTCTCGCCGACGACCTTGCCGCAGGGCTCGACCGCGCCAGTGCCCTGGCCTGCGACCTCGTCCGGATCCGAGCCCGGGGCCAGGACCGTGCCTTCGAACGCAGCCGGGACTTCGAGCTCTCCCTCGCCCGCGACCTGGCCTTCGCCGTCGCCTGCGACCTGGCCCACGACCTCGACGCCGAGGACACCAGCGACCTGGCCCGCGACCTCGACCTCGACCGGGCCCTCACCGGCGCTCTCGATCTCGTTCGCCATCTCCACCGCGACGCCGACCGGGTCCGCGCCCGCGACCTCGAACTGGCCGACATCCGTACCGGCGTGGTCCGGCGCGCGATCGGCGCCGCTCTGGACCGGGAACCGCCCGCGCTGAGCCGGGACTCGGTGCACACGTTCCTGAACGACTTCACGACCTCGGACCTGGGCACGGTCGATCTGGCGGGCATCGACCTCGGCGGCGTGCGCTGGTCGGAGAGCGGAACACGCTGGCCGACAGCGGTGGACGTGGAAAACCTGAAACGCCAGTCGGCGGAGATCCTGGCGGGCAGCAGGATCTGGGTGGTGCGGACGGGCACGGCAACCCTGCTCGGCGGATGCATTGTTACCGGTGGGTCATAAGTCTTCCCGGGCGCGGGGTCGTGCTCTAGTCTCCTGATTGAGCCACTGATTACTGGCACGATGGGAGGCAGGATGAGCGGCACCGAAACGGTGGTCCAGCACGTACGGGTCGCGGTCGTGGGATCGGGCTTCGGCGGTCTCGGGGCGGCCGTGCGGCTCCGCCGGGAGGGCGTCACCGACTTCGTCGTACTGGAGCGGGCCGGATCCGTCGGCGGCACCTGGCGCGACAACAGCTACCCCGGCTGCGCCTGCGACGTCCCCTCGCACCTCTACTCGTTCTCGTTCGCGCCGAACCCGGACTGGCCCCGCACCTTCTCCGGGCAGCCCGAGATCCGCGCCTACCTGGAGCGCATCGCCGACCGCTTCCAGCTGCGCCCGCACCTGCGGTTCCAGCACGAGGTGCTCGGCGCGCACTGGGACGCGGCCACCGCCCGCTGGGAGCTGGACACCAGCCAGGGCCGCTACACCGCCGACGTGATGGTGGCCGCCTGCGGCCCGCTGTCCGACCCCTCCGTGCCGGACCTGCCGGGGCTGGCCGACTTCCCCGGCGCGGTGTTCCACTCGGCCCGCTGGGACCACGACTACGACCTCACCGGCAAGCGGGTCGCCGTGGTCGGCACGGGCGCGTCCGCGATCCAGATCGTGCCGAAGATCCAGCCGCAGGTCGAGCAGCTGGTGCTGCTGCAGCGCACCCCGCCGTGGATCATGCCGCGGATGGACCGGGACATCACCTCCGCCGAGCGCCGGCTCTACCGCGCCGTCCCGGCCGCCCAGCGGGCGCTGCGCGCGGCGCTGTGGAGCGTCCGGGAGTCCCAGGTCGGCGCGTTCGTGAAGCGCCCCGGCCTGCTGAAGGCGGCCCAGGCGCTGGCCAAGCGCAACATCGACAAGCACATCAAGGACCCGGCGCTGCGGGCCAAGCTGACCCCCGACTACCGCTTCGGCTGCAAGCGGGTGCTGCTCTCCAACACCTACTACCCGGCGCTGGCCCAGCCCAACGTGGACGTGGTCGCCTCCGGGCTGCGGGAGGTGCGCGGCAGCACCGTGGTCGCCGCCGACGGCACCGAGCACGAGGTCGACGCCATCGTCTTCGGCACCGGCTTCCACGTCACCGACATGCCGATCGGCTCGCGGATCACCGGCGCGGCCGGGCGCACCCTCGGCGAGGAGTGGAAGGACGGCATGGCCGCGCTGCGCGGCACCACCGTCAGCGGCTTCCCCAACCTGCTGTTCGTGATCGGCCCCAACACCGGCCTCGGCAACAGCTCGATGGTGCTGATGATCGAGTCCCAGCTGAACTACCTGGCCGACTACCTGCGCCGGCTCGACACCTCCGGCGCGGCGGCGCTGGACGTCACCCCCGAGGCGCAGCAGCGCTGGAACGCCGAGGTGCAGCGGCGGATGGCCCGCACCGTCTGGAACACCGGCGGCTGCCGCAGCTGGTACCTGGACGGCAACGGCAACAACACCGTGCTCTGGCCCGGCACCACCGCCCACTTCCGGCGCGAGACCCGCAGCGTCGACCTCGCCGAGTACCAGTTGGTCCGGATCCCCGCCACCACCCCCGCCACGGTCTGAAGGAGTACCAGGACATGCCGAAGAACGCATCGCTCACCGGCCAGGTCGCCGTGGTCACCGGCGCGGCCCGGGGGGTAGGCGCCGAACTGGCCCGGGTCCTGGCCGCCCGCGGCGCCACCGTCGCCCTGGTCGGCCTGGAGCCCGGGGAGCTGGAGCGGGCCGCCGCCGAGTGCGGCGGGAACCCCGGCGGAGTCGGCTGGTGGGAGGCCGACGTCACCGACCTGGAGGCGATGCGGGCGGTAGCCGACCAGGTGGTGGAGCGCTTCGGCCGGATCGACGTGGTGGTCGCCAACGCCGGGATCGCCATCGGCGGCGGCTTCCTCGACTCCGACCCGGCCGCCTTCCAACGGGTGATCGAGGTCAACCTGCTCGGCAGCACCACCACCGCGCGCGCCTTCCTGCCCGCGCTGATCGCCTCCCGCGGCTACCTGCTGCAGATCGCCTCGCTCGCCGCGATGACCCCCGCGCCGCTGATGACGGCCTACTGCGCCAGCAAGTCGGGGGTCGAGGCCTTCGCCCACGCGCTGCGCGCGGAGGTCGCCCACCACGGCGTCCGGGTCGGCGTCGGCTACCTGAGCTGGACCGACACCGACATGGTGCGCGGCGCGGACGAGGACGAGGTGATGCGGGAGATGCGCGCCTCGCTGCCCTGGCCGACCAACCGCACCTACCCGCTGGCCCCGGCCGTGCAGCGGCTCGCGGACGGCGTCGCCCGGCGCTCGGTGCACGTCTACGCCCAGGCCTGGCTGCGCAGCTACCAGCTGATCCGCGGTCAGATCCCGCTGGTGCTGGGCCGGGTGGCCCCGCTGAAGCTGCGGAAGCTGGAACCACGGCTGCGGGCGACCGCCGACGCCAGGCGCGGCCTGGTCGGCCGCGGCGGCGCGGCCGACGAGGAGGCGAGGGCGGGTCGCAAGGTCCACTCCTCCGGGTGACGGAACGTCAGGGCGGCGGGTTGACGCGGACGGGTTGACGGGCTGGCGCTGGCGGGCTGACGGCTCGACGGGTCGAACCGTCCCACCGGCGCCCCGGCCGGGGCGGTGGCCGCCACCCCGGCCGGGGCCCGTACCGTGGGGGCCATGACCGACAACGCACTCAACGTGGCCCTCCTCGGTACCGGCATCATGGGCTCGGCGATGGCCCGCAACCTGCTCGCGGCGGGCCACCGGGTGACCGTGTGGAACCGCACCCCGGCCCGCGCCGAGGCCCTCGCCGCCGACGGTGCGGTGGTCGCCGCCGACCCGGCCGAGGCGGTCCGGGACGCCGACGTGGTGCTGACGGTGCTGCTGGACGGCCCGTCGGCGCTGACGGCGATGCGCGCCGCCGGGCCCGCGCTGCGCCCCGGCACGGTGTGGACCCAGTGCGGCACGGTCGGCATCGAGGCCCTGGACGAGCTGGTCGGCTTCGCCCACGAGCACGGACTGCTGCTGGTCGACTCGCCGGTGCTGGGCACCCGCCAGCCCGCCGAGAGCGGGCAGCTCACCGTGCTGGCCGCGGGCCCGCAGGCGGCGCGGGCGGTCGCGGACCAGGTGTTCGCGGTGATCGGCGCCCGCACCCGCTGGCTCGCCGAGGACGCCGCGTCCGGCGCGGCCACCCGGCTCAAACTGGTGCTGAACGGCTGGGTGCTGACCCTGGTCAACGGCACCGCCGAGGCGCTGACCCTGGCCGAGGGCCTCGGCGTGGACCCGCGCGCGTTCCTGGACGCGGTGGCCGGCGGCCCGCTGGACAACGTCTACCTGCAGACCAAGGGCGCGGCGATGCTGGCCGGAGACTTCGCGCCGAACTTCACCGTGGAGGGCGGTCTCAAGGACGCCCGGCTGATCGCCGGGGCCGGACGCGCCGCCGGGCTCACCCTCGACCTGGCCGAAGCCGCGGTCACCCGGCTCGCCCGAGCCCGGGAGCTGGGCCACGGCGACGCCGACCTGTCCGCCAGCTACCTCGCCAGCGGCCCCGGCAGCCAGCCGCCTGCCGCCGGTGCTCAGCCTGCCGGGCCCAGCAGGTAGCCGATCAGGGAGAGGGTGGCCAACGAGAGCACGGTCGAGGCGACCACCGCGTTGCGGGGCAGAGCGGTGGGACGGCCGTACTCGCGGGCGAAGACGAAGACGTTCTGGGCGGTCGGCAGGGCGGAGCAGAGCACCACGGCGAAGAGCTGGTGCGGGGAGAGGTGCAGCACCCAGCGGCCGAGGAGGTAGCCGAGGGCGGGCTGGACCAGGTTCTTCAGGGCGAGGGTGAGCGCCAGCTCCCGGGCGGCGAGCGCCCGCGCGTCCGCGGCGGCGTCCGCTGTTGCCGCTGCTGCTGCTGTCGCTGTTGCATCCGGGGCGTCTGACACGTCCGGCACGGCTGCGCGCTCGCCGCGCCCGTGCAGCGACATGCCGAGGGTGACCAGCGCGGTGGGGACGGCCGCCTGGCCGAGCAGGGTGCAGGAGCCGGACAGGGCGGTCGGCAGCTGCCAGTGCAGGCCGGAGAGGGCCGCCCCGGCCGCCGACGCCAGCACGATCGGGTTGCGCAGCGGGAGCAGCAGCAGGTCGCGCAGCGGTGAGCGGTCCGACCGGCGGGTGCCCCGGTCGAGCAGGGCCAGGATCACCGGAGTGACCGTCAGCACCTGGAACAGCACCACGGTCACCACGAACGAGGCGCTGCCCAGCACCTGCGTCGCGATCGGGATGCCCAGGTTGGCCGAGTTGACGTAGCCCGCCGCCATTCCGCCCAGCGCCTGGTCGGCAGGGTCCCGCCCGAACAGCCGCCGGGAGGCGGACTTCCCCAGCAGGAACACGATGACCGTGCCCGCGGCGAAGCCGAGCAGCGAGGGGTCGGCGAGGTCGCGCAGCGGGGTGCGGGCCAGCATCGCCAGCAGCGAGGCCGGCATGGCGATGTGGAAGACGAAGCGCCCGAGCACCGCCTCCGCCTGCTCGCCGAGCACTCCGCTGCGGGCGGCGGCCCAGCCCGCGGCGGTGAGCAGCCAGATCGGGACGAAGGCGGAGAGCAGGGCAGGCATCGGCGGGCTACGCGCCGGAGCCGGATATCGGCGGCTGGGACATCTCGAACATCTCGGAGCTCTCGGACCTCTCGAACAATCACGGCGGGCGGACGCCGTGCAGCCTACCGACCGTTCGGAAAGGTCAGTCGCCGAGGGCCTTCTGCAGCCCCTCCAAGGCGTCCACCAGGTATCCGGCGTCACGCAGCACCAACTCCGCCGGGTCGGTACCGGCCCCCGCGCCCGCGGTGACCGCGGCGTCCGTCGCATCCCCGGCCGGTGGCGGGGCGGCGACCTCCAGGGCCCAGGCGTCGTAGTGCAGCCGGACCGCACCGAGGTCCACCGGCTGTTCCAGCCGGACCGCCTGCGCCGCCCGCGCGGTCTCCTCGCGGAGCACCCCGGCGAAGCGGGCCGCGCCGGGGACCGGCTCCAGCGGCGGACGTGCCTGCGGCGCCGGGAGGTGCGCCTCCAGCAGCAGTGCGGTGCGGCCCAGCGCCGCCATCGCCGAACGGGCCGCGGTGACCTGCGAGTGCCGCAGCCCCCGGTGCCGGACCGGTTCGTGCGCCGCCTGCTGACTGGACGTCAGCAGATCGGCGCGGGCCTGCCGGTGGTCCAGCAGGGTTTCCCGGACGGCACGCCGGTTCGCCGCCGAGGGGTCGCCGTAGACGGCCACCGCCGCCGCGGCGTAGCGCCCGCCGGCCTCGACGTAGGCGGCGAGCCGGTCCGGCAGCCGTACCGTCTGCCAGGTCGGGAAGACCGCGTAGGCGGCCAGTGCCAGCGCCCCGCCGAGCAGGGTCTGGCCGACCCGCTGCTCACCGGTGCTGAAGACCCCGCTGCCGTCCATGGCCAGCAGGAACACCACATAGCCGGTGACGCAGGCGCTCATCACCGCGTACCCGGTGCGGATGGTGGTGTACGCGCCGGCGATGCAGGCCACCGCGAGCCCCGCGCAGACCCAGGTGCCGGGGCCGCTCAGCAGCAGCACCACGCTGGCGACCAGCACGCCGAGCACCGTCCCGGCGATCCTGGCCACGCCGCGGGAGTAGGTCTGCGAGAAGTCCGGCCGCATCACCATCACCGCGGTCAGCGGGGCCCAGTAGCCGTGCTCGAACGGCAGTTGCAGCCCGATGGTCTCGCCGAGCGCGGCCACCGCGCCGACCCGCAGCGCGTGCCGGAGCACCGGCGAGGAGCGGTTCCAGTTGCGCCGCACCGCGTGCCCGGCCACCGGCAGCATCTCGGTCACCGAGGGGCGCGGCAGGTGGCCCACCTCGTCGGCGCTGGTCTCGCGGCCGGTCGCGGCCGGGGCCTCCAGCGAGTCGGCGGCGTCCGCGAGCAGGCCGATCAGCAGCAGCGCCGACTGCCGGGCCGGTCCGGTGAGCACCGGTCCGGTGGCGGGCACGGCCAGCGCCCGGTAGGTGCGGTCGGACACCTCGGTCGGCAGCCCGGTCCGGATCGAACGCGCCACCACGTCCAGGATCTCCGCCGCCGCGCCCAGGATCTCCCGGGCCCGGTCGCGCTCCGGCCCCTCCTGCGCCGCGCCCACCCGGGGGTCGGCCAGCGCCGCCATCACCGGCCGCATCCGCTCCATCGGGTTCCGTCGGCCACCCAACTCGGCCGGTCGCCGCCGGGCCTGACCCCGGGTCAGCGCGGCGGCGGTGCGCGCGGTCATCAGCGCCTCGGGGTCGAACGGCGCGAACGGGTCGTGCCGCAGCCGCCGGGCGTAGTCGGCCATCGACGCGTAGGCGTCGGCCAGCGCGTCCCGCTGCGCGCCCCAGCGCCGGACCGGGAGCAGCAGCACCAGCAGCGCCTGGACGATGCCGCCCGCGGCGATCACCCCCGCGTGCTCGGCCGCCTGCGGGATGCTCGACGGCAGGCTGACCACGACCAGCATCACCGAGACGGTGGTGGAGGCGACCACGCCCGCGGTCGGCCCGAGCGCCCAGGCCAGCCCGGCGGCGAACGCCCACAGGCCGAGGACCAGCACGAACAGCACCGGCCAGGGCGAGGCGAGATAGCCGATGAAGGTACTTGTCGACAGTCCGGCCGCCGCGCCCAGCGCCAGCACCGGACGCGGCCGGTAGCTGCGCTGGAAGGTCGCGGTCCCGGCGATGAACGCGCCCAGCGCGGCGGAGGTGGCCAGCGCGGGGGAGCCCAGGGCCAGCGCGCCGAACAGCACGATCGCCACCCCGAGCGCGCCGCGCAGGGCGAGCTTCGGCTCGTTGTAGGCGCGCTCCAGGGTGAAGGCGGAGCGGGTGGTGCTCTTGAGGGCCGCGGTCCAGGGCATGGCCTTCAGGGTAGATCGTCACCGGGCCGGAAGGGGCCTCGCCGCGATGCGCCGGGCAGACCCCGGTACCCGGCGGGGGACACCAGCGGCGCGGGCCGGACCTGACCGAGCGGCGCAACGAGCGCCTGCCCGGCGCGGGACCCTAGCGGCGCGGGCGCTCGTTCCAGGCGGCGACGGCGTGGTTGCCGTGCTCGGTGCCGAGCCGGCTGATCGTCCCGGTGGCGAGCATGAACAGCGAGCCCGCGGCCGGCGGTAGGCCCAGGTACCGGGCCGTCAGCACCCGCAGGAAGTGCGCGTGCGCGACCAGGACCACGTCCTCGCCGTCGGCGGCCCGCAGCTTCTCGTCGACCAGCGCCAGCACCCGGTCCGCGCGGGCGCCGATCTGCTCCGGCGACTCGCCGGGGTGGCCCTCGGGGCCGGGGACCACGCCGTCGGTCCACAGGTCCCAGCCGGGACGGGTCCGGTGGATCTCGTCGGTGGTGATGCCCTCGTAGCCGCCGTAGTCCCACTCGTGCATGTCGGGGACGATCTGCGGGTCGTCCAGACCGGCCAGCTTGGCGGTGGTGCGGGCCCGCAGCAGCGGGCTGCTCAGCGCGAAGGCGATCGGGTGCTCGGCCAGTATCCCGGATAGCGCGCGCGCCTGCTCCTCGCCGTGGGCGGTCAGCGGTCGGTCGGTGTAACTGGTGTGGCGACCGGCCTCGCTCCAGTCCGTCGAGCCGTGCCGGACCAGGATCACATCACCCATTGCCGCTCATCCTCTTTCCCGCTCTCCCGCTTATCCGAACGTACCCGAACCGGCGTACCCGACCTCGCGCATCCGAACCGGCGTACCCGAACCCGCGTACCCGAACCGGTGTACCCGCACCGACGCCAACACCGGGCATCCTCGCACGCTTCTCCGCGTGCCAGGATGGTGACGCAGCAGACACCGCCCGTGCGTGCGGCGCTGATTCGATCTGACCAGGGGGAATGCGTGTTCGCATGGGAGGAGCGCCCGGCCGCCGAGGCCGAGATGGACCCGGACCGGCTCGCGCAGGCCTGGGCCCTGGCCCGCGAGCGCGGCACCGCGGGCCAGCTGTGCGTCCTGCGCGGCGGAAGGGTGGTCCTGGACCGGGCGTACGGCTGCGCACCCGACGCCCTGTTCCTGACCTTCTCGGCCGGAAAGCCGCTGACCGCGCTGCTGGTGCACAAACTGGCCGAGCGCGGCGCGCTGGCCCTGGACGAGCGGGTGGCCGCGTACTGGCCGGAGTTCGGCGCCAACGGCAAGGACGCGGTCACCGTCCGCCAGGTGCTGCAGCACCGGTCCGGGCTGCCGGTGGCCCGCAGCCTGCTGCGCGACGCCTGGGCGATCACCGACTGGGAGCGCTCGGTACGCGCGGTCGAGCAGGCCGCGCCCGCCTACCCGCCGGGGGAGGTGGCCGCCTACCACATCATCAGCTACGGCTACATCCTCGGCGAACTGCTGCGCAGGGTCAGCGGCGTCCCGGTGCGCGAGCTGCTCCGGAGCGAGTTCCTGGAACCGCTGGGGCTGCGGGACACCCACCTCGGCCTGAGCCGGGAGCTGGCGCGGCGCTCGGTGCCGCTGATCTCCACCCCGGGCGCCGCGGACCGGCTCCGGCGGATGTACTTCAACCGCCGCGCGGTGCGCCGCGCCGTCGTCCCCGCCTCCGGGCTCTCGACCACCGCCCGCGACCTGGCCCGGTTCTACGCCATGCTGCTGCGCGGCGGCGAGTTGGACGGGGTGCGGGTGCTGGCCCCGGCCTCGGTCGAGGAGGCCAGGCGGCCGTCCACCGCGGCCGAGGGGGATCTCGACCGGTTCCTGCGGATGCGGGTGCGCTGGTCGCACGGCTTCCAACTGGGGCCGCCGGGACCGGATCCGCAGGCCGGGCGGCCGATGGGGCAGCTGGGCAGCCCGCACGCCTTCGGCCACAACGGCAGCGGCACCTGCCTCGGCTGGGCCGACCCGACCCGGGACCTGGTCTTCGTCCACTTCACCAACCTGGTCGCACCACAGCGCGAGGGCTCCCGCTACGAGAGCAGGATCAGCGACGCGGTCATCGCCGCCTGCGGGTGAGGAGTTGATGCAAAGTCAGGCCGGGTCGAGGGCGCACGGGTGGCTGAGGAAGTTGCCGAGCAGGCCCTCGGCGTCGCCGTCCTTGAAGGCGTAGGCGTTGCCGGAGAGCCGTCCGCCGTCCCCGTCTTCGTCCCCGTCCCGGCGGAGCACCAGGCCGAGGGCCGGACTGGCGATCCGGGCGTCGGCGGTGGGGAGTTGCAGCGGGAGGGTGACCCGCAGGTCCCAGGCGGCCGACGCGCCTGCCGTGGCGGTCGCGCTCAACCCCTCCACCCGCAGCTCTGTGCGACGATCCGCCAGCACGCGGAGCTCGATCGGGATGTCCCGTTCCGGGGCGCTGATCCGGCCGACCCAGACGCCGGGCGGCAGGACCAACGGGCGGGCCGGGTCGTCTACTACCGTCGAGATGAGGTCGGGGGTGTAGCCGGGCACCAGGGTCTCCATGACCCGCCGCAGCACCGCGTCGCGCACCGTCTTGTCGGTGGTGTTGGACAACACCGCGACCGAGAGCCCGAGTTCGGCCACGGCGACCACCATCGCCGCCGTTCCGCCGCCCCCGCCGCCATGGCTCCGCAGCACCGGCCCGTCGCCGCCCAGCGACACGCTCCAGCCGAGCCCGTAGCCCTGGTGGCGGTTCAGCGGCAGTGCCTCCAGGGTGGCCGCGGCGGTCTCCGGCTTCAGCAGCCGGTGGTAGGACTGCGCGAAGCGGGCCAGGTCGGTGGCGGTCGCCCAGCCGAGGGTGGCGCCGGGGTGGCCGCAGTCGTAGTCCGGGTAGGCACGTCCGTCGACGGTGTACCGCACCGCGGCCGGCGCCGGGCCCGGGTAGGACGGCCCGAGGTGGCCGCTGGCCAACCCCAGCGGCTCGAACACCCGCTCCCGGACGTACGCGCCCAGCGGCTGCCCGGTCGCGGATTCGAGCAGCTGGCCGAGGATCCGGTAGCCGAGGTTGGCGTAGAGGAAGCCCACCCCGGGCGCCTGCTGCGGCACGGCGTAGCGGTCCGGGTCGATCAGCGGTGCGCCGTCACCGTAGTCCCAGCAGTAGAAGGGGTCGAACCCGCCCCGGTGCTGCAGCAGTTGACGCACTGTCGGGGCGGGAAACGGGGACGGGGCCGGGTGCGGCGCGCGGCGGTGGCCGGGGACCGGCGCGTCCAGGTCGAGCATGCCCTCGTCAGCGGCCAGGCAGACGGCGGTGGCGGTGACCGGTTTGGTGATCGACCCCAACCCGTAGGCGGTACCGGTGCCGGCCGGACGCCCCGCGGCGACATCCGCCACCCCGTACGCCCCGGCGAAGGCCACCTCCCCACGCTCGACCACCGCCACGGACACGGACGGCGCGGCGTGCTCCGCGAGCAGCTCGGCGCAGTAGTCCCCCAACCCGTCGAGCATGCCGCCCCCTTGCGCTCCCCGCTTACCCGCCCGACGGCCCGCCTCGACGCCACCGGATCTTCGTTCGCACCCTATCGGAGCTACTGGTGCGTCACCGGGTTCCCGCGAAGGCCGCCGCCGCGCTGTCCGCCGCGAAGGCGCACAGTTGGCTGACGAGCTGTTGGGAACGGGCCGGGTCGTGGTCCTTGGTCGGCGGGCCGTGGAGCCACTGCTGCCAGAGCCCTCCTGGAGCGAGGAATCGTCTCGCGTGTTCGGTGCCGAGGGTGGCGTCAAGATTCATGAGCGCGCCCAGGGCGACGGTCTGGTCGTAGTAGAGGTCAGGGCGCCGGAGGTACCGGTCGCGAAACTCAGCCCTGCGGGCGACGGCGATCAGCCAGGCTGTGGTCTTGCGCTCCCGCCAGCCGCCCTCAAGCAGGACGCTGAGCGGATCTTCCAACCGTTTGTGCCCTTCGCGGCTCTCAAGCCGGTAGCGCGTCGCGAGGCTCGCTGAGATCTTCCAACAGGTCGTCGGTGCTGGGTCAGTACGCGTTGCGTTCCGCGGCGGCGTGCCACCAGCGGGGCGGGCTCTGGCCGGTGACGGTCGCGCTCGGCTGCTCGGGGTGCAGGCCGAGACGCCGGAGGGCGTCGGCGTCCACGCGGATGCCGAACCAGCCGTGCCAGTGACCGTCGGCGCCGATGCCGCAGGCCAGGTCGATGACGATCTCGTTCGAGGCGAAGGGCATCCAGTCGATGCCCCGCTCACGCAGTCAAGCCCGTACGGCGGCCATCGGCGGGAGCCGGCCGGGCGCGTTCGCGTAGCTTGCGACGGTGATCCAGTCGGAGGTCGGAGCGCTCATGGCGACCATGATGCCCTGACCGGCCCGACACCTGCCGAGATTTCCAGCCGGTCGGGTGTCAGTGAGCCCCAGAGCCAGGCAGGTCGGCGAGCCAGCTGGTCGGGGTGCGCGGCGATGGCCGGCCTGGCTCTGCCCCGTCCTGCATGGCCGTGTTCGCACTCTCGCCGTTCGGGGGCGCGAGGTGGGCGGCGTCGCCGATCAGGGTCACCCCGGGTACCGGCCCGGCGCTGTCCGATCAGTAGCGCGTGGAGCGGGCGTACGACCGGTTGGGCCCGGTGGGCCCGACGCACCGCGGGGGCTCGGGCTAGTCGGGCGGCGCGGGCTGGTCGGCCTCGGGTACGGCCGCCTGCCAGGTCCAGGAGCTGCGGCGGGGGTGGCCGGGCAGGTCGCCCCGGCCGGTGCACCAGAGCAGCACCCGGACCGGGTCGCCGGGCGGGGCGTCCGGGAAGAGGCGGTGCAGGACCACCGTGCACGGCTGCGCCGGGGGAAGCCACGGCACGCCGAGCCCGGCGGTGATGTCGTGGGTGTGCAGCAGCACCTCGGCGACGCCCATCGCCGCGAAGCCCTCCGGGTCGCACGGCCCCCAGTGCCAGGCGCGCGCCCCCGGGTCGGCGGCGGCCAGGGCGCCGCTCAGCAGCGCGCCCGCGGCCCCGACCACCTGGAGCACCGCGCCCGGTGGGGTTTCCGGACGGACGGTCAGATCGAACGGCAGGTAGCCGTCGGCGGGACGGGCGGCGAGCTGCCCGGCGTAGGCCAGCAGGTCGTGTGCGACATGGGCGGCCGTGGTCCAGCAGCTCCACTCCAGGCCGCCCGCGGGGACGTCCCAGTTCTCGGCGGCGTGCGGGCCGAGGACGCCGACCATCTCGGCCACGGCCCGGTCGAGGTGGGTGTGGGTGCTGTCTGCTCGGTGGTGCTGCATCTGGTCGATGCTAGGCCGGTGCCCGGCCGGGCACGCGCAGGGACGCATTTTGCCTCTGAGGCAAACAGTTTGCCTGATTGGCGCGGTACTGTGACCCTGGGGACATGGACACCGAGGGTCGAGACGCCGCCGAGGAGCTGTCCGGGCTCGGGGCCCGGCTGCGCGAGCGACGGCTGAGCAGCGGTCTCACGCTGGAGGCCGCAGCCGCTCGGGTGGGGCTCTCGCCCGCGCACCTCTCCCGGTTGGAGACCGCCAAACGCCAGCCCTCGCTGCCGGTGCTGCTCGGGCTCTCCCGAGCATACGGGGTGCCGGTGGAGGTACTGATCGGGGAGGGCGAGACCCCCGCCGTCGTCCGCGCGCCGGTGGTGCGGGCGGGGGAGGGGGAGCCGACCACCGCCGGCGGCTGGACCTACCGTCCGGCCGGGGTGCCGGGACGGGCGATGCAGGCGCTGCGGGTCCGCATCCCGCTGCGGGTGCAGGACGCGGTGGTCCGGGTGCACCCCGGCGAGGAATGGCTGTACGTGCTGAGCGGGGAGCTGCTGCTCACGCTCGACCGCGAGGAGCACCGGCTCGCGCCGGGCGACTCGGCCCACTTCGACTCGATGCGTCCGCACCGCCTGGTCGCGGTGCACGGGCAGGGCGTGGAGCTGCTGTTCCTGCACACCCTGCTGCAGAGCCCGACCGCGGACCTCTGCCTGCACTGAGCGAACGTCTGCGCCGAACCGAGAGAAGGGAATTCATCGACATGGCGACAAACCGTTTTCCGGTCGAGGACGGCAGCACCCGCACCGGGCGGGGCGTGAACGTCCGGGTGTTCATCTACGTCATCGGCCTGCACGTCTTCGCAGGCTTCGCGATGCTGTTGTTCTTCCTGAGCCAGCGTGGCCAGTGACCCCCTCCGGGGGACCACGACCCCACGTCGTAGCTGGTCACGGCACTGACGTAGGCTGACCGCCCGGCTCGGCCACCGCGGCTGCCGGTGCGAGGGGCGTGGAACATGAGCAAGCCGGTACGTGCGGCGATCGGGGAGGTGTGGGTCACCTGCGGCTTCTGCCGGGGTGACCTGTTCCGCGACCGCGAGGTGAAGCTGAACAGCTCCGGGATGGAGCTCCTCAGCCTGGGCTGGGCGAACGAGTCCGCCACCGGGCTGATCTGCTGGCGCTGCGGCTATGTGCACCTGTTCATCAACGACGACCTTGAGCTGTACAAGGTCTGAGCACCCGAGCCGCCCTGCCCGCTAGGCCGGGGCCAGCGTGCTGTCGCGGGAGACCAGGGCGGCGTAGTGGCCGCCCAGGGCCAGCAGCTCGTCGTGGGTGCCGCGTTCGGCGACCCGCCCGGCGTCCAGGACCACGATCTGGTCGGCGTCGCGGACGGTGGAGAGCCGGTGGGCGATGGTGATCGTGGTCCGGCCCGCGGTGAGCGCGTCCAGCGCGGTCTGCACGGCCTGCTCGGTCTGGGTGTCCAGCGCGCTGGTGGCCTCGTCCAGGACCAGCACCGGGGGGTCGCGCAGGATGGTCCTGGCGATGGCCAGCCGCTGCTTCTCGCCGCCGGAGAACCGGTAGCCGCGTTCGCCCACCATGGTGTCGTAGCCGTCCGGGAGCCCGGCGATGTGGTCGTGGATCTGCGCCGCACGGGCGGCCTGGTACAGCTCCTCGTCGGTGGCGTCCGGCTTGGCGAAGCGGAGGTTGTCCGCGACCGAGGCGTGGAACAGGTAGGTCTCCTGGGAGACCACGCCGACGGTGTCGGCCAGTGAGGCGAAGCTGAGGTCGCGCACGTCCGTGCCGTCGACCAGGACCCGGCCCGTGCCGACGTCGTACAGCCGGGGGACGAGGTAGCTGAGCGTGGTCTTGCCGGAGCCGGTCTCGCCGACCACGGCGAGGCTGCTGCCGGCCGGGACGGTGAGGTCGATGCCGTCCAGGGTGGGGGCCGTCCCGGCGCCGGGCTCGTAGGAGAAGCCGACCCGGTCGAAGCGGACCTCGCCGCTGCGGGCGTCGCCGCTGCGGCGCGGCAGGGTCACCGGGTCGGGGCGCTCGGTGATGTCGGGGACCAGGTCGAGGTACTCGAAGATCCGCTGGAACAGTGCCAGCGACACCTGCACCGCGACGCCGACCTGGAGCAGCTGGACGGTGGGACGGAACAGGTTCTGCTGCAGCGAGGTGAACGCGACCAGGGTGCCGATGGAGACGACCGCGCTGCCGTGGCCCGAGGTCAGTCCGGCCGCCCAGTAGATCACCGCGGGCATCGCGGCCATCACGATCTGGATCGTGGACTGGCGCCAGCGGCCGGCCATGTCGGCGCGGACCTCCAGCTCGGCCAGCGAGTCGGACTCGCGGGAGAAGTCGTCGCTGAGCGCCCGGGAGCGGCCCATGGTGCGGCCGAGCAGGATGCCGCTGACGGACAGCGACTCCTGCATGATCGAGGAGAGCGCGGCGAGCTGCTTCTGCCGTTCGGTGGCGATCCGGCGGCGCTCGTTGCCGACCCGGCGGCTGATCCACACGAACAGCGGGAGCAGCAGCAGCGAGACGACGGTCAGCTTCCAGTCCAGCGCGACCATCGCGACGATGGTCGCGATCACGGTGGTGAGGTTGGAGACCAGCGAGGTCGCGGTGCTGGTGACGGTGGACTGCATGCCGCCGATGTCGTTGGCGATCCTGGACTGCACCTCGCCGGTGCGGGTCCTGGTGAAGAAGGCCAGCGGCATCCGCTGCAGATGGGCGTAGACGCTGGTGCGCAGGTCGTGCATGACGCGCTGGCCGACGCTGGTGCTGAGGTAGGTCTGCAGCACGTTGAACACGGAGTTGGCGACGGCGACCACGATCATGCCGAGCGCGAGCAGGCTGAGCAGCCCGGTGCGGCCCTGCGGGATCGCGGTGTCCAGGATCGCGCGCAGCAGGAACGGCGACGCGACCGAGACCAGCGAGGACAGCGCGACGAACACGCCGACCGCGGCGAGCTTGCGCCGGTAGGGCCGGAACAGGCGCAGGATGCGCCGGAACTGGGCGGGGGGTTTGGTGGCAGGAAAATCGGGGGCTGGCGGTGTCCAGTCGGGTACCTGGGGCTTCACGGGCGGCTCCGGGGATGGGGGAGATCTTCTGTGCTTCGTTCTGCGAGCTACAACTGAGCCTAGCGCATCGTTATTCCAGCTAATAGTGAGTTTAACTCAGTTAACTGGGTGGGGCTCAGTGATCAGACCATATGGAGAGCGCTCTCCAGCTCTGCTATAACAGCCCCATGGACGAGCCCCGCAACGCACTCTCCGGAACCGCTCCGACCTTGGAGGACGTGGCCCGGGTGGCCGGCGTGTCCAGGGCGACGGTGTCGCGCGTGGTGAACCGGACCCGGAACGTCGACCCGGTGATCCAGGAGGCCGTGCGCCGGGCCGTGGCCGAGGTCGGCTACGTGCCGAACAGCGCGGCGCGCTCGCTGATCACCCGGCGCACCGGCTCGGTCGCGCTGGTGGTCTCCGGCGCGGGGGAGGGGATGGAGGAGGAGTTCCGCAACCAGGTCTTCACCGACCCCTTCTTCAGCCGGGTGATCAACGGGGTGATGGGCTTCCTGCGCCCGCAGGGGATGCACCCGGTGCTGATGCTCGCGGAGACCCCCGAGGCGCGCGAGCAGGTGGTCGCCTTCCTGCGGCAGGGCAACGCGGACGGCGCGGTGGTGGTCTCCACCCACGCGGACGACCCGCTGCCGGAGCTGCTGGTCGCGGCGGCGCTGCCGGCCGTGCTGTTCGCCCGGCCGGTCCGGCCGGTGCCGATCGGCTTCGTGGACGTGGCGCACCAGGAGGGGGCGCGGCTCGCCGCGGCGCGGCTGCTGGAGAACGGCTGCCGCCGGGTGGTGCTGATCTCCGGACCGCTGGACGTGCGGGCGGCGCGGGAGCGGCGGGACGGCTTCCTGGAGTCGATGGCCCGGCACGGGGTGCCGGTCGTGCCGACCGCGGTGGGGAACTTCACCCAGGCCAGCGGCGAGGCGGCGATGCTCGGCCTGCTGGCCGAACACCCGGATCTGGACGGGGTGTTCGCGGCCAACGACCTGATGGCCTCGGGGGCGCTGCACATCCTGCGGGAGCAGGGGCGGCGGGTGCCCGAGGACGTCGCGGTGATCGGCTTCGACGACAGCAGCGCGGCCACGGCGAGCCGTCCGGCGCTGACCACGGTGCGGCAGCCGGTGGAGGAGATGGCGGCGGAGATGACCCGGATGCTGCTGGACCGGATCGAGGGGGTGTCGGTCGGACCCAAGTCGGCGGTCTTCGACCCGGTACTGGTGGTGCGTCAGTCGGGCTGAATGGAATGCAGTTGACCATTCGTCAGCTGATCCGTCGTCAGTGGTCGTCGTAGGTGATCGGGGTGGGCCCCCGGCCGTCGTCCAGGAAGGCGGTGAGGGTCTCGGCCTCGGCGTGGACGGCCTCGCGCTCCGGGGCGGAGAGCGCTCGGAGCGGGGCGATCCGGAACTCTCCCTCGCGCACGGCCCAGGTGGCGCTGACCCGTCCGTCGACCAGGACCACCCGGAGGCCGGCGACGGACACGGAGAGGTGGGCGTCGTCGATGATGCGGCTGCGGTCGTGGTAGCCGAGGACCGCGTTGTCGAACGCCGGCAGGAAGCGGACCGGCGCGGGCGTGCCGGGGTCCGGGCGCGGGGCGTCGGGGAGGTCGAGGAGTTCGCGCCCGCGCGCGTCCCGGAAGCTGACCAGTTCGTCGCGGACGGCGCTGACGGCGGCGGGCAGTCCGCTGAGACCGCACCAGGAGCGCAGGTCCGCGCCGGCGGCGGGTCCGTAGGCGGCGAGGTAGCGCCGCAGCAGTCGTTGCCCGACCGGATCGCCGTCGTCGGCGGGCAGCGGGTCGGGGTCACGGCCGAGCCAGTCGGCCAGGGGCAGGTTGCGCACGCCCGCCGTCGTCCGCCACAGGCCGCGCGGCGGCAGCTGTGCCATCGGGATCAGGGCCGCCACCAGCAGCTCGCCCAGGGCCCGGCGCGGCGGGGCGGGCCAGCGGTCCTCCAGGGCCTGGACCAGCTCGGCCATGGTGCGGGGCTGGTGGTCGGCCATGACCGCCCGCCCGGCCGCGGCGAGCTCGTCCAGGTCGATGCCGGCGAGCTCCTTGCGGTAGGTGGTCGTCACCCGTTGCCGCAGCATGCTGTCGTGTCGGGCCCGCCAGGCCAGCGCGTCGTCAGCGGTGACCAGGTGGACCGTGCGGCGCATCAGGTGCGTGCGGACGACCTGACGCTCGGTCAGGGCCCGGTCCAGTGCCGCCGGTTCGAAGGCGTGCAGCCGGGACCACAGGCCGATGAACGGCTCCTGCGGCTGCTGGGCCTGCATACCGCCCAGGTGCGCCACGGCGTCGTGCACCGTCGCGTCCGTGCGGGTGAGCAGGTGTTGACGGGCGAGGGTCGCGCGGTTGAGGGCACGGGTGTCGAGGACGGTCACGGGGGGTCTGGCTCCTTTCCGGCGTCGATGGGTCGGCGTCGACGGGTCTTCGTAGTCTGCCGGGTCAGCCGTTGACCGGGGCGGCGACGTCCAGGACCCAGGTCACGCCGAAGCGGTCGGTGAGCATCCCGTACAGCGGGGCCCACGGAGCGGGCGCCAGGGGCTGCCGCACCGTCGAGCCCTCGGCCAGCTTCTGCCACAGCCCGGTGAGCGCGTCGGCGTCGTCACCGCGCACGGAGACGAAGAACGGGTCGTCGCCCCGGCTCCACGGCAACTGCTCCGGCACGTCGTAGGCCATCACGTGGAAGCCGCTGTCGGCCGCGACCTCGCCCCACATCACCCAGTCCGGGTCGGTCCCCTCCGGCACCCGGCCGGTGTCCCGGTAGCTGACGGCGACGGTGCGTCCGCCGAAGACGGACCGGTAGAAGTCCAGCGCCTCCCGGGCGGCGCCCCGGAAGTTCAGGTGGGTGGTGCTGCTGACGGCCATGGCACTGCTCCTCTGTTCTGCGGTTCGTCTGTTCCGCGGTTCGTTGTCCCCACCCTTCCAGCGGTAGCGGACAGGTTGTGTCCGGTACTGCGGGCACAATGGCGAGTATGCGGAAAACCTCCTCGCGACTGCTCGCCCTGCTGTCGCTGCTCCAGGTGCGCCGGGACTGGTCCGGAGCGGACCTTGCCGCGCGGTTGGAGGTCACCGAGCGCACGGTGCGCCGCGACGTCGACCGCCTGCGCGACCTCGGTTACCCGGTCACGGCCGTCAAGGGGCCCGCCGGCGGGTACCGGCTGGACGCGGGGGCGGAGTTGCCCCCGTTGCTGTTCGACGACGGCCAGGCGGTCGCGCTGGCCGTCGCCCTGCAGACGGTCAGCGTCGGCGGCGCGGTCGCCGACGACGCCGCCCGCGCTCTGAGCACCGTGCGCCAGGTGATGCCGTCCCGGCTGCGGCACCGCATCGAGATGCTGCGGGTGACCGCGGTGCACCCGCCCGACGACCGGGACGCGGCCTCCGTCGACCCCCAGGTGCTGGTGGACCTGGGCGCCGCCGTGCATGCCCGTGCGGAGCTCCGCTTCGACTATGCCGCGGACCGGTACGCCGCGGACCGGTCGGCCGCCGCCGACCGGCGGGTGGAACCGCACCACCTGGTCACCTGGCGCGGGCGCTGGTACCTGCTGGCCTGGGACCTGGACCGGGCGGACTGGCGGACCTTCCGGGTCGACCGGATCCGCCCGCGCACCCCCACCGGTCCTCGCTTCACCCCGCGCGAACTGCCCGGCGGCAGCGTCTCCGGGTTCGTCACCGGCCGCTTCCGCGGCAACGACGGCAGCAGCGCCGACTGGCCCTGCCAGGGCGAGGTCGTGCTGAACCTCCCGGCCCGCGAGGTGGCCGGCTTCGCCCGGGACGGAATCGTCGAGGCGATCGGCCCGGCCCACTGCCGCCTCGTCCTCGGCTCCTGGTCGTGGATCGGCCTGGCCGCCGACATCGGCCGCTTCGACGCCGACGTCGAGGTCATTGGGCCGCCCGAACTCACCGGCGCGTTCGCGCGCCTCGCCGCGCGCTGTGCCGAGGCGGCCGGTGCGTCGCACATGGCCGGTGCCCCGCAGACGGCGGCCGACGGAGCGGCGCGGTAGCGGGGAGGGACGCCCCTCCGCGGTCAGGGTGGAGAGGCGCCCCAGCTGCGTACGGGGAGGCACCCCCGCGCGGAGCGGCCGAGCGGCTGATCGGGGCGGGACTCACCACCGGTCGGCCGTCCTTGCGGGAGAGCGCTCTCCCGTTGGCCTAAGGTCTCGCACCGGCCCCGAGTCCGTCAAGAGTGCGGACACGGCCAAGCCTCGGGCATGTGCGGCGGTATGCCGGGAATGCCCGAGCCGAGCGGCTCCACGCGATACCGGAACCACGCTTTCTGACAAAACTCTTGACGCCCCCGAAACAAGAGCGCAACCATCGCCCAGATGGGAGAGCGCTCTCTTGGCGAGCGCTCTCCAAGCCCTCGTACCGAGCACTCGTACCCACCCCCTGTCAGGAGTCCCCATGCGAGCCCCCGCGCCCCCGAGACTGATGCGACCACCCGCTCCGATACGGGTGGCCGTCCTGGCCGTCGTCGCCTTCTCGCTCTTCTTCTACGCCCTCGTCGCCGGGCCGGTCACCGCGCACGCGGCCGACACCCTGCTGTCGCAGGGCAAGACGGCCACCGCGTCCTCGGTCGAGGGTGCGGGTCTGGGCCCGGCCAACGCGGTGGACGGTGACGGCACCACCCGCTGGGCCAGCGCCTGGAGCGACCCGCAGTGGCTGCAGGTGGACCTCGGCGCCAGCTACACGCTGGACAAGGTCGTGCTGCAGTGGGAGAACGCCGCCAAGGCCTACCAGATCCAGGTCTCCAACGACGGGACCAACTGGACCAGCATCTACTCCACCACCACCGGCCCCGGCGGCACCGAGACCCTGAGCGTCAACGGCACCGGCCGCTACGTCCGGATGTACGGGACCGCCCGCGTCAACGGATACGGCTACGCGCTCTGGGAGTTCCAGGTCTACGGCCTGGCCGCCTCGGCGACGCCGACCCCCACGGCCACCACCACCCCCACCACCCCGCAGTCGGCGACCCTGCTGTCGCAGGGCAAGACGGCCACCGCTTCCTCGGTCGAGGGCGACGGCCTGGGCCCGGCCCTCGCCGTGGACGGTGACGGCACCACCCGCTGGGCCAGCGCCTGGAGCGACCCGCAGTGGCTGCAGGTCGACCTCGGCGCGACCGCGAGCATCAGCCAGGTCGTGCTGCAGTGGCAGAACGCCGCCAAGGCGTACCAGATCCAGGTCTCCAACGACGGGACCAACTGGACCAGCATCTACTCCACCACCACCGGAGCCGGCGGCACCGAGACCCTGAACGTCAGCGGCACCGGCCGCTACGTCCGGATGTACGGGACCGCCCGGGTCAACGGGTACGGCTACTCGCTGTTCGAGTTCCAGGTCTACGGGACGTCCGGGGCCACCGCGCCGCCCACCACCACGCCCCCGACCACGACGCCGCCGACCAGCCCGCCGCCCAGCGGCGGCACCCCGCCCGGCAACTGGTCCACGATCTGGAGCGACAACTTCTCCGGCGGGGCCGGCAGCGCGCCGTCCGCCACCGACTGGACCACCGACACCGGCACCACCGCCTACGCGGGCGGCCCGGCCAACTACGGCACCGGTGAGGTGGAGACCAACACCAACGCCGCCGCCAACGTCTCGGTCGACGGCAGCAACCACCTCAACCTGACCGCGCTCAAGGACGGCGGCGGCAACTGGACCTCGGGCCGGGTGGAGACCAAGCGCAGCGACTTCGCGGCGCCGGCCGGCGGGCAGCTGCTGATCCAGGCCTCCATCAAGCAGCCCAACGTCGCCAACGGCCTCGGCTACTGGCCCGCCTTCAAGGCCGTCGGCGCCGCGGAGCGCACCGCGCCGACCACCTGGCCGGCGATGGGCGAGAGCGACATCCTGGAAGACGTCAACGGCCGCAACCAGCTGTCGGCGACCCTGCACTGCGGCACCGCGCCCAACGGCAACTGCAACGAGTACAACGGCCTGACCAGCGGCCTGGCCAGTTGCTCCGGCTGCCAGACCGGCTACCACACCTACTCCGAGGTGATCGACCGGACCAAGTCCGACGAGCAGATCCGCTGGTACCTGGACGGCCAGCAGGTGTGGCAGGTCAACGAGTCGCAGGTCGGCGTCTCCACCTGGCAGGCCGCCGTGGACCACGGCTTCTACCTGCAGGCCGACCTCGCCATCGGCGGCTCCTACCCGAACGCGGTCTGCGGCTGCACCGCGCCGAGCAGCGCCACCAGCTCCGGCGGCACCATGAGCATCGGCGCCGTGACGGTGGCCCAGACCACCGGCAACGCACCGGCCCCGCTCACCGACCCGCCGGTGCCGACCACCCCGAGCGTGGTCAAGGTGACCGGCTCGCAGGGCAACTGGCAGCTCAACGTCAACGGCTCGCCGTGGCAGGTCAAGGGCGTCACCTGGGGCCCCGGCACCGACACCGCGGACGCGCACATGCGCGACCTCAAGGCGATGGGCGTCAACACCGTCCGCACCTGGGGCACCGACGCCACCAGCAAGCCGCTGCTCGACTCGGCCGCGGCGTACGGGCTGAAGGTGATCAACGGCTTCTGGCTGAACCAGGGCGCCGACTACGTCAACGACACGGCCTACAAGACCAGCACGCTCAACTCGATCGTGCAGTGGGTCAACACCTACAAGAACAACCCCGGCGTGCTGATGTGGGACGTCGGCAACGAGGTCATCCTGACCACCCAGGACCACTACACCGGCGCCGCGGTGGAGCAGCAGCGGATCGCCTACGCCCAGTACGTGGAGCAGATCGTCCAGGCGATCCACGCGGCCGACCCGAACCACCCGGTGACCTCGACCGACGCCTACACCGGCGCCTGGCCCTACTACAAGCAGTACACCCCGGACCTGGACCTCTACGCGGTCAACTCCTACGGCGCGGTGTGCAGCGTCAAGGGCGACTGGACCAGCGGCGGCTACACCAAGCCGTACATCGTCACCGAGTCCGGCGACTCGGGCGAGTGGGAGGTCCCCAACGACGCCAACGGCGTGCCCACCCAGCCCACCGACCAGCAGATGCGGGACGGCTACACCAGCGCCTGGAACTGCATCGCCGGGCACACCGGGGTCTCCTTCGGCGGCACGATGTTCAACTACGGCATCGAGAACGACTTCGGCGGGATCTGGTTCAACCTGATCCCCGAGGGCTGGAAGCGGCTGGCGTACTACTCGGTGGCCAAGGACTTCGGCGGCACGCCGCAGTCGAACACCCCGCCGGTGATCAGCAGTATGGCGCTGAGCAACACCGCGACCGTCCCGGCCGGCGGCAGCTTCAACGTCACGACCAACACCACCGATCCCGACGGCGACCTGATCCGCTACAACCTGATGTACAGCACCAAGTACGTCGACGGCGGGACCGGGCTGCAGCAGGTGAACTTCACCCAGACCGGGGACGGGCAGTTCACCGTCACCGCGCCGAAGACGCTCGGGGTGTGGAAGGTCTACGTCTACGCCTACGACGGCCACGGCAACGTCGGCGTGGAGACCCGCTCGTTCAAGGTCGTCGCCCCGCCGGTGAACGGCACCGACGTCGCCAAGGGCAAGCCGACCACGGCCTCGTCGTTCCAGGCCACCAACGGCAACTTCACCCCGGGCCAGGCCACCGACGGTGACTGGTCCACGCGTTGGGCCAGCAACTGGGACGACGCCGAGTGGCTCCAGGTCGACCTGGGCCAGACCACGGCGATCCACCACATCCAGCTGGGCTGGGAGTCCGCCTACGGCAAGGCCTACCAGGTCCAGGTCTCCAACGACGGGACCAACTGGACCACGATCTACTCCACCACCACCGCGTCCGGCGGCGTCGACGACTTCGACGTCACCGGGTCAGGCCGCTACGTGCGGCTGAACCTGACCCAGCGGGGCACCGCGTACGGCTACTCGCTGTACGAGTTCGGCGTCTACAGCTGACAGGTCGGGCAGGCACGAGTCGCCCCGGGGTCGGGGCCGGGCAGGCGGCAACGACCCCGGGCGGCGCGGACCACCCATCCATCCCACTCCCACCCGATTGGAAGGTGCAGGTCTTCATGAGGCCACGCCCCTTGTTCACCGGACGATGGACCTCGCGTCCTCGCCGGCTCAGGCGAACCGCCCTGACCGCCACCATCGCCGTGCTGCTGGCCCTGCTCGGCCTCAGCGGCTCGTTCGCCCCCAGCGCGAGTGCGGCCGGGACCCTGATCTCGCAGTCCCGGCCGGTCCTCGCCTCGTCCCTGGAGAGCGCCAACTTCCCCGCGGGCGCGGTCGTCGACGGCGACCCGACCACCCGCTGGGCCAGCGTCCAGAACAGCGACCCGCAGTGGATCCAGATCGACCTGGGCGCGGGCGCCACGATCAACCAGGTCGAGCTGGACTGGGAGGTCGCCTACGCGAGCGCCTACCAGCTGCAGACCTCGGACGACGGCACCACCTGGACGTCCATCTACTCCACCACCACCAGCACCGGCGGCAACCAGGTGCTCAACGTGACCGGCGCCGGCCGCTACATCCGGATGTACGGGACCGCGCGGGGCACCCAGTACGGCTACTCGCTGTACGAGTTCAAGGTCTACGGCACCGCCCCCAACTCGACCGCCGGCTACGTCTTCGCGGACCCGCCGGTCACCGGGGTGGTCCCGTCCACCTACAACCCGCCGCACGCCTACTTCCACGAGTTCCAGGCCCAGTGCAGCGCCAACCACGTGCTGCCGGACGACCCGATCGTCTTCCCGAACCAGCCCGGGGCCTCGCACCTGCACACCTTCCTGGGCAACACCACCACCACCGCCGCCACCACTGAGGCGTCGCTGCAGGCGGGCACCTCCACCTGCTTCGCCCCGCTGGACAAGTCCGGCTACTGGATGCCCACCGTGCTCAACGGGACCACCCAGATCCTGCCGGTCGGCACCCAGACCATCTACTACAAGACCGGAGTGAACGACTACACCAGCGTCCGGCCGTTCCCGGTCGGGCTCCGCTTCCTGGTCGGCAGCCCGGCGGCGACCGCCACCCAGTTCGCCACCGACCCCGGCTACGTGGCCGGTTGGGAGTGCGGCAACACCTACAACAGCATCGACATCCCGGTGACCTGCGCCGCGGGCAGTGAGCTGGACATCCGCTACCAGGCCCCCAGCTGCTGGGACGGGATCCATCTGGACACCCCCGACCACAAGAGCCACATGGCCTACCCGGTCAACGGCGTCTGCCCGGCCGACCACCCGGTCGCCGTGCCGATGATCGAGTTCAAGATGGCCTTCCCGGTGAGCGGCGACATGTCGCAGGTGCACCTCTCCAGCGGGCGCGGCTTCTCCTTCCACTACGACTTCTACAACGGCTGGGACCCGGCCACCCTCGCCGCCATGGTGACCCACTGCATCAACGGCGGGCTCCAGTGCGACGACACCGGCTACGACCAGAGCCAGCCGGCCAAGGGCGCGGTCCTGAACAGCCAGGGCTACCTGCTCTGAGCTGAACCGGCACGACTTCTCCTCCCCAGGGCTCCCGGTCCCTCCTCCGTTGCGGCGGACGGGGCCGGGAGCCCCTCACCGTCGTCAGGAAGCAAGATGAATGCACGTCAGATCCTGTGCCACCGGGGCGCGGTGGCCGCCACAGCGGCCGTGCTGGTCGCGCTGGGGGCCGCCGGATGCTCCTCCTCCGGGCCTACCGCAGCGACAACCGCCGCCACTGCGACGCAGAGTGACGGACCGTCGGACGCCGCGCACATCGTCTGCACCGACACCGCCAGGAACGAGATCACCGGCGCGCTCGGCATCGACACCACCGAGCCGCTCGCGCCGACCTGGACCGACCACACCTACGCCTGCCGCTATGCCTTCGCGGACGGCTCGATGCTGCTCTCGGTCAAGGACCTGACCGACGCGGCGGCCACCACCGCCTGGTTCGACTCGCTGCGCGCCGCCGCCACCGGCAGCACCCCGCTCAGCGGGATGGGCGACGGCGCGTTCCAGCAGCCGGACGGCGACGTGGTGGTCCGCAAGGACGACGCGGTGCTGGTCGTGGACGTCACCGCGCTGCCGGCGAACGTCGGCAAGCCGGTCCGCCCGCGCGCGGTCGCGGCCCGCACAGTGGCGCAGACTGTGATGATCTGCTGGAAGGAGTACGGCTGAGACCGCCCGGCGGGCCCGGCGGTGTCCGGCCGGGCGGGTCCTGTGTGCCGTCCGGGCTCAGAGCAGCCCGCGGCGGGCGGCCTGGACGCCGGCCTGGAACCGGTTGCCCGCGCTCAGTCCGGTCATCAGCGCACTGACCCGGCGCTGCACGGTGCGGGCGGAGATGCCCAGGTGCCGGGCGATGCCGTCGTCGGTCATCCCGGCGGCGAGCAGGGTCAGCAGGTCGAAGTGGTCGGCGTCCGGCTGCCGGTCGGGGGTGGGGACCGGGAGCGACTGCGCCCACTGGGCGTCGAAGGTCTGGGTGAGCGCGTCCAGCAGCGGGGAGGGCCGCACCAGCAGCGCCCGGCTCAGCTCGGCGCCGGTGGCCAGCGGCAGCAGCGCCCAACGGCGGTCCACCAGGGCCAGCTTGAACGGGAGGTCGGCCACGGTTCCGGCCTGCTCGCCCGCGCCGACCAGGCCGCGCACCTCGTCCAGCTTGTCCGGCTGGAGCAGCGCCGCCCGCTCGTACACCGAGCGGACCGGGACGCCGCGGCCGAGCACGGCCAGCTCCGGACCGGCGTTGTCGACCTGGACGAACGGCGGCTTGTCGAGGATGTCGACCTGCTCGGCGGCTCCGTCCAGCAGGCAGAGCCACAGGTCGGCGATGGCCTCCCGGCCGGTCACCACCTCGACCAGGTCGCGCAGGGCCGGGTCGCGGTCGCCGCGCGAGCGGTGGTAGTCGTCGAGCAGCCGGGTGATCTCCTCGTGCAGCCGGGCCGACTCGGCCTCGCGGTCGCGCAGCACCCGTTGCAGTGCCAGGTCCGGCGCGACCGCGGTCCAGCGGCTCGGCGCGGACCGCGGCCGGGGCGGCCGGGCGAGGGCGCGCGCGTCCAGGGCGGTGAGCTGCTGAAGCACCGTCACCTGGTCGAGTTCCAGGGCGCGGGCCAGTTCGGCGAGGCTGGTCGGCCCGCGGCGGCAGAGCTCGACGTAGACGGCCTCCTCGGCGCTGCTGATCGCCTGCGAAGGGCCCGGCGACCGGCCCTGCGGTGATCCCGGCGGCGACCCGGGCCGCTCGGACCGGCCCGGTTCGCTGGTGTGCGCTGCGAGCACGGCACCCCACTTCTCTTCGTACGTCGCGGCATCCGCCCTGCACGGACATCATCGCAGAAAGACATGACGGAAACATGTCATGTCTGGATTCCGCAGCCCGCCCGGCCTTCCGCGGCGTCCGCGAACTGGCCAGCATTCAGTCACAGCCCGCCCGCCGCACCCACCGGACGCTCGGGCCGGACGACGTACGCGTCCCGCACTCCCGCCCCCACAGCCAGGAGTTTCGCATGCCCTCAACCCGCTCGCACGCCACCGTCCTCGCGGCCCTCGGGCTGGCCTCGGTCGGCCTGCTCTCCGCCGTCGCCCCGGCCGCGTCGGCGTCCGCCGCCGCGGCCGTGCAGCCGCAGTCCCTGTCGCAGGCCCAGTCACAGTCGCAGGCGCACGGGGTCCGGTACGGCTATGTGCCGATCAGCCCCGCCGCGCACGGCAGCGGCATCGGGCCGCTCGCCAGCAGCAGCCCCTGGGGCGGCTACGCCGCCACTGGCAGCGGCTTCACCAGCATCACCGGCTCCTGGACCGAGCCCGCGGTGACCTGCAACAGCCGCAACAACCTGTTCGCGCCCTGGGTCGGCATCGACGGCTACGGCTCGCAGACGGTCGAGCAGACCGGCGTCGAGACCTCCTGCTCCAGCGGCCGTCCGGTCTACCGGGCCTGGTACGAGATGTACCCGGCGCAGCCGGTCTACCTCAGCAACCCGGTCTCGGTCGGCGACAGCTTCACCGGCACGGTCACCACCACGGCGGGCAGCGGCAGCTACCGGCTCACCCTGGTCGACAACACCAAGGGCTGGAGCTACACCACCACCCAGCGGCTGCGCGGCGCCAACGTCAGCGCCGAGGCCATCATCGAGTCGCCGACGCAGTCCTACCCGTCGTTCAACGCGGTGACCTTCACCGGGATCACCGTCAACGGCAACACCTTCAGCGCCTACCGCCCGATCGCCCTGGCCAGCGGACAGTACGTGCCCACCGCGCTCAACGGCGGCACCTTCTCGCTGATACCGGGCTGACCGCGGGCGGTGACCCCGGGCGGCGGCCGGGAACAGCGGCCGGCCGCCGCCTAGGCCGGGGGCGTCGGCGGTGCGGGGGGTGTCGGGGGCGTCGGCGGGAGGTCCTCCCGGAGCAGTGACGCGTAGCGGACGTAGCGGACCGGGGCCTCGCGGATCATCTCGATGGCCTGTTCGCAGTCCGGCTTGCTGTCGAAGCGCAGCTCCATCACCGGCTGTCCCGGGCCGATCGGGATCAGCTGCAGGATCCAGGCGTTCAGGCTGTCGCGGGTGACCGTGAAGGTGAACTCCACTGTGCGGGCCTCCTGACCGGTCGGCGGGAACGTCGCAGCCCAACGCTACGGCCGCGCCCGCACCGCAGCATCCGGAGGCCGCCGGGCCGGGTCAGACCGTGGAGAGGGAGACCTCGGTGGACTTGATCATGGCGCAGACCGGGCTGCCCTCGGTGATGCCCAGCTCCTTGACGGCCTCAAGGGTGATCGCGGCGGTGATGTCCTGTCCGCCGTGCAGCCGGGTCCTGACCGTGGCCATCACCTCGCCGGCGGTGACGGAGGCGACGGTGCCGGGGATCTGGTTGCGGATGCTCAGGCTCATGGGGTCCTCAGGTGAGAGGGGCGAAAGCAGGCACGGGTCCGAGCCTGCCGTGTCCCTGACTACGGTAGTGCGGCGCGGGTACGCCCGCCGGTTCGACGGGCAGAGGCCGCGGCCGGTGAGTGAACGTTCACTACGGCGTCGCCGCACGTCCGCAGGCCGGACCGCCTTACCCCCGCCCGTCCCTGATGCGCTCCCAGATCCGGTCCCGGGTCAGCGGCAGCCGGGTGAAGCGCAGGCCGGTGGCGTCGCGCAGGGCGTTGGCCAGGGCGGGCGCGACCGGGTTGAACGGGCTCTCGCTCATCGACTTGGCGCCTAGCGGTCCGATCGCGTCCGCCGTCTCGGTGAAGTGCACCTCGGTCCGCGGCACCTCCGCGAAGGACGGCAGGTGGTAGCGGCGGAACGCGGCGGTCGACACCGCGCCGCGCCCGTCCACCAGGACCTGCTCCCACAGCGTCGCGCCGAGCGCCTGGGCGATGCCGCCCTCGACCTGGCCCCGGCACTGCATCGGGTTCATCACCTTGCCCGCGTCGGCGGCGTGCACGCTGCGCAGGATCCGCAGCTCCCCGCTGCCGGGGTCGACCGCGATCCGGAACCACTGCGCGTTGAAGGCGACCGACCGCGGCGTGCCGCCCCAGTAGCCCGCCGCGGCGACCTCGCGTCCGGCCGCGGTCATCGCCGTGTGCAGGTCCTTGAGCGCCAGCCGCCGCTGTCCGTCGGCGCGGACCACCGCGTCCGGTTCCAGGCGCCAGTCGGCCGCCGCGGTGCCGGTCGACTCGGCGGCGAAGCCGAGCAGCTGCCCGGCGAGCGCGGTCCCGGCCCGCAGCACCGCCTTGCCCGCCACCACCGTGCCGGTCGAGCCGAAGGCGCCGGTGTCGTGCCGGACCACGTCGGTGTCGGACTGCCGGACGGTGATCCGCTCGGCGGTGGTGCCCAGCGCCCCGGAGACGATCTGCTGGTGCACGGTGGTGGTGCCGTTGCCGAACTCGGCGGTGCCCACCGCGAGGTCGTAGCCGCCGTCCGGGAGCAGCGTCAGCACGGCGTCGGCGAAGTGGCCGCCGGGCGGTCCGGTGGCGATCATCGACATCGCCATGCCCTCGCCGAGCAGCCAGCCGGGCGGCAGCTGACCGTCCGTCACCGGCTCGGCGGCGGCCGTCCGCACCACCGCCAGGCACTGGTCCAGGCCGTAGCTGGCGATGTGCAGGTCCTCCTCCGCGCCGTCGGCGGTCAGCATCGGCTCGCCGGGGCCGATGATGTTGCGGACCCGGAACTCCACCGGGTCCATCCCGATCCGCCGGGCCAGCTCGTCCAGCACCTGTTCCATCGCGAAGACCACCTGGCCGAGCCCGTAGCCGCGGAACGCCCCGGCCGGGACGTTGTTGGTGTAGACGGCGAAGCCGTCGACCTTCTTGTTGGCGCAGCGGTAGACCGACACCGACTCCCCGCAGCCGTGGAACAGCACGGCCGGGCCGTGGTTGCCGTAGGCGCCGGTGTCGGAGACGATCCGCAGCTGGATCGCGGTCAGCGTCCCGTCCCGGCGTGCGCCGACCTTGGCGTGGACGGTGAACGGGTGCCGGGTGGTCGCCGAGGTGAACTGCTCGGCCCGGGTGTACTCCAGCTTGACCGGGCGTCCGGTGCGCAGCGCGGCCAGCACCACGATGTCCTCGACCAGCATCTCCTGCTTGCCGCCGAAGCCGCCGCCGACCCGTCCGGCCAGCACCCTGACCCGGTCCTCGGGCAGGTCGAACAGCGCGCACAGGGCACGCCGGGTCAGGAACGGGGTCTGCGTGCTGGAGCGGACCACCAGCCTGCCGTCCTCCTCGAACCAGGCGACCGCGCCGTGTGTCTCCAGGCTGGCGTGCTGCACCCGCTGGGTCCGGAAGGTCTCCTGGTAGACCTCGTCGGCCTCGGCGAAGCCGTCCTCGACGCTGCCGATCTCGCCGTGCACCTCGCCGACGACGTTGTCCCGCGGACGGGCGATCCTGGCGGTGGCCGCGTCCTTGGGGTGGACCACCGGCGCGCCCGGGGCCATGGCCAGCTCCGGGTCCAGCACGAACGGCAGCACCTCGTAGTCGACCGCGATCCGGCGGCAGCCCTCCTCGGCCGCGCCCTCGCTCTCGGCGACCACGGCGGCGACCCGCTGGCCGACGTGGCGGACGGTGTCGTCCAGCACCCGGGTGTCGTCCGGGTCCTCGGTGGGGTGCTCGTGCCGGGCGGTGGAGAACAGCCGTTCCGGGGCGTCGTGGTGGGTGAGCACGGCGACCACGCCGGGGACCCGGAGCGCGTCCGCGGTGTCGATGGAGCGGATCCGGGCGTGCGGGTGCGGTGAGCGCAGCAGCTTGAGGTGCAGCAGCCCCTCGACCGCGACGTCGAAGGTGTAGCGGGCGGTCCCGGTGACCACCTGCGGCCCGGCCGGGGCGGGCAGGTTGCGGCCGACCGCCTCGCCGGGGGCCGGCTCCTCGGCGTGCCGCCGGCCGCAGACCGCGTCCTCGATGGCGCGGTAGCCGGTGCAGCGGCAGAGGTTGCCCTTGAACGCCCGGGGCAGGTCCGCCCGCAGTTCGTCGTCCAGGGCGGCGGTGGTCATCAGGTAGCCGGCGGTGCAGAAGCCGCACTGGAAGCCCTGGGCGTCCAGGAACTTCTGCTGCACCGGGTGCAGCGCGTCCCCCTCGGCCAGCCCCTCGACGGTGGTGACCCGCCGCCCGTCGGCGCGGAACGCCGGGTAGAGGCAGCTGTGCACCGGCTCGCCGTCGACGTGGACGGTGCAGGCGCCGCAGTCGCCCGCGTCGCAGCCCTTCTTGACGCCGAACCAGCCGCGTTCGCGCAGATAGGTGCGCAGGCACTGGCCGGGGCGGGCCGGCTCGGCGGCCTCCTCGCCGTTGACGGTCATCCTCATGCGGTCGTCCTCGTTCTTGTCGTCCTGGTCGTTCCCGGCAACTCGCGGCGGATCTCATCGGCCAGACGCAGCGTCATATGGCGGCGCCAGTCCGGGAGTCCGTGGATGTCGTCGAACCAGCTGCCGTCCGGCACCGCCGCTGTGACCGCCCGCCGCAGCTCACCGGCCGTCGGCGGCAAGGGGAACCAGAGCACCACCGGACGGACGGTGGAGGCGGTGACGGTCAGCGTCAGCGAGCCGTCGGCCGGGTCGAGGCGGCCGATCAGCAGCGCGGCCGAGCGGCCGTGCTCGTGCAGCGAGGCGCGGCGGAAGGCGGTACGGCTGCGCAGCGCGGCGTCCGGCAGGGTGATCGAGCGCAGCAACTCGCCTTCGCCGAGCGCGTTCCGGCCCGCTCCGGTGACGAACTCGGCGACCGGGAGCCGCCGTTCCCCACCGTCCAGGGCGCGCAGGGTGCAGACGCCGTCCAGGGCGGCGGTGAGCGAGATCATCGGCCCGGCGGGCAGCGAGTTGCAGAGGTTGCCGCCGATGGTGGCCATGTTCCAGATCTTGAAGGAGGCCAGGAAGGAGCGGCAGCACTGGGTCACCAGCGACTGGTTGGCCGCCCAGCCGCGGGGGCCGCCGGGTTCGCCGGTCCCGCCGGGCAGGGTGAAGCGGGAGAGCTGGGCGACGGTGCAGGTCGCGGCGAGCTCCAGGCCCTGGGGGCGGACGGTGATCGGCGGCCAGCCGGCGGTCGAGAGGTCGCGCAGCCGACGCAGGTGCGGCTGCGGCTCGGAGAACAGATAGGTACCGCCGCCGAGCCAGGCGTCGCCGGGCCGCCAGGGCTCGGTCCAGGGCACCGGGCCGGATTCCGTGACCGTGTTCAGATCCACTCCGGAGCACCTCTTCGCTGTCTCTTCGCTCGCTCTTCTTGCGTTCAGGCCCCGATTGAAGCAGCGCTGTGTTACGGGCGACGACTGGTCGCAAGCACGAACCCCGGACCGGGTGACTGGTCGATCAACCAAGAGCCGTTTACGGCATTTGGAGTCGCATCTACGATGACCAAAGGCACCTTTCCCTCGCTAGTGCGGTTGGACGTCTCGGTGCGGAACGCGAGGAGTGATACATGATCGTCGGAGACCTGCTGCGGCTTGAGGACCTGCCGCTCGGCCTGGCCTGGGGAACCGAGGAACTGCTGGACCGCCGGGTGACCGGGGTGACCTCCACCGACCTCCAGGACCCGGCCCGCTACCTCCAGCCGGGCGAGCTGGTGCTGAGCGGGCTGGTCTGGTGGAGCCCCGAGGCCGAGGCGGTCGGGGACGCGGCGGTCGGGGGCGAGGGCGCCGGGGACGAGGCGGCCGGGACGGGCACGGGCAGCGCGGAGACCGCCGGGGCGGAGCGGGTGACCGGGGCCGCGCTGCGCTTCGTCACCTCGCTGAGCAGCGCGCGGGTCGCCGCGCTGCTGGCGGGGGAGGGGACGCACGGGCGGGTGCCGCAGAGCCTGGTCGACGCCTGCCGGGTGCACGGCGTGCCGCTGATCTCGATCCCGGCCGGGACCAGCTTCCGCGCCGTGACCGACCGGATCTACCTGCGGCTGTGGGGCGAGCTGAACGCGGGCACCGCGCGGGCCGGCGGGCTGCCGGAGTCCGCCCGGCAGGAACTGGCCGCGATGCTGGAGTCGGGCACCCCGCCCGCCCGGATCCTGACCCGCGCGGTGACGGTACTGGGCCTGCCGCGGTGCGCGGTGCGCTCGGCGTCGGGACGGCTGATCGCCGCGTCGGACGGCGGGAGCGGCGAGGCGGGGGCGGAGGCGGGAGCGGAGCGGGAGGCCGCCCGGGGCGACGCGGTCGAGGGTGCGGAGGTCGGGGCTCCGGTCGAGTTCGCTGCGGCTGTGCCCGCCGCTGCTGTCGACGACGGGGCTGTGCTCGATGGTGCCTCCTCTGCCTCGGACTCTGCCGACGGGTCCGGCCGGCCCGATGCCCGGGTTCCGGTCGGGACCCCCGGGGGCTCGCCGTTCGACGCCTGGTATCTGGTCGGACCGGCTCCGTCCTCCGCCCTGGCGGACCTGCTGGCCCCGCTGCTCCTCGGCGCCCGCGCGCTGGACTCCAGCCTGCGGGCCGCCGCGTCCGCGCTGTTCGAGCTGCTCGCCGCCCCCGGCACCGCCGATCCCGCTGCCTTCACCCACGCCCTCGGCACCTGCTCACTGCCCGTCGGCGAACCGCTGACCACGGTGACCGCCCGGATCGACCACGCCTCGCCCGGCTGGGCCCTGGACGCGCTGACCGAACTGCTGCAACTCGCCGGAGCCCGCTTCGCCGCCGGGACGGACGACCGCGGCGAGGCCGCCGCGGTCGTGGCGGGCGGGGTGGGGGATCTGCTCCCGTTGCTGTCCGACCTGCAGCGACTCCTCGGACCCGGGCAGGTGCTGCGGGTCGGCGTGGGCCCCACCGCCGACTCGCAGGCCTCCGCGCTGCGGGCGTCGCTGGCCGGCGCCCGCTACGCGCTGGCCTCGGCCGACCCGTACGCGGACGCGGCCCGGACGGACTCGCTGGCCGCGCTGCTCGCGGGCATCCCGGCGCCGGTCACCGCATCGTTCCACGAGCGGCTGCTCGGGCCGCTGTTGGTGAACGACCGAGAGAACACCGTGTCGCTGCTGGACACCCTGGCCGCGTTCCTTGAGCACAACTGCTCCTGGGCCCGCACCGCGAAGGCGCTGCACGTCCATGTGAACACGGTGCACTACCGGGCCCGCCGGATCGAGGAGTTGACGGGGCGCAGCCTGGTGCTGCTCACCGACCAGGCCGACCTGCGCGCGGCCCTGCTCTGCACGCCGACGCGCCGGTAGCGGCGGCGGTGGATGGGCAACTGTTGTCTTCTTACAGCTGATAGACAGCTTACAAAATCTCTACAGTTCATTTTTTTCTCTCCTTCGTTCACATCTTGTATCGCCTTGCAGGGGCTGCTTAAGTGGGTCCGCGTGAGGCGGCAGGCCTTTGTGCCATGGGATGTGGCAGGGACCTGACACCTCAGGTTCCCCCACCCACCCAGGAGGGCCGTACCCGATGGCCGACCATCGTTCCATCCACGCATTCCGCAAGAACCGGAGAGCCCAGGCCCTGGCCGCCGCCACGGCGCTGGCCACGGCAGCCCTCGGGCTGCTGGTCGCCGCCCCGGGCGCCTCAGCCGGCACGGTCCCGACCGGCGCCGCCCCGGTCGGGCTGACCCAGGTCGCCGCGTCCGCCGCGAACGGCTCCGGGGCCAACCTCCCCGGCATGACCGAGTACGAGGCCGAGGGCGCGCAGGCGAGCAGCAACGGCAAGCTGATCGGCCCCGACTACACCCAGGGCGACCTCGCCACCGAGGCCTCCGGCCGCCAGGCGGTGCAGCTCACCGCGCAGGGCCAGTACGTCCGGTTCACGCTGACCGCCCCGGCCAACGCGGTGGACCTGCACTACGCCGTCCCGCAGGGCGCCTCGGGCACGCTGTCGGTCTACGTCAACGGGACCAAGCTGAGCACCGGGCTGTCGCTGACCTCGGCCTACAGCTACATCAGCACCGGCGGCATCGCCGGCAGCAAGACCCACAAGCTCTACGACGACGCCCGGATGATGCTGCCGTCCACGGTGCCGGCCGGATCGACCGTCACATTCCAGGTGGACGCGGGCGACTCGGCCCTGCCGTACACGCTCGACGTCGCCGACTTCTTCGACGTCGCTGCCCCGGCCGCACAGCCGGCCGGCTCCATCTCGGTGGTCAGCGACGGCGCGGACGCCAGCGGCAGCGGCGACTCCACCAACGCCTTCCGCACCGCCATCGCCGCGGCGGCTGCGGCGAACGTGCCGGTGTGGATCCCGCCGGGTACGTTCAAGATCACCTCGGCGCTGCAGGTGGACAAGGCCACCATCGTCGGCGCGGGCAGCTGGTACTCGCAGCTGGCGACCAGCGCGTTCATCAACAACACCTCGGCGGTGTCGGGGCCGGTCAACCTCAGCGGCTTCGCCATCCTCGGCAGCACCGTCGGCCGCCACGACGACAGCACCGCCAACGCGATCAACGGCTCGCTCGGCAGCGGCTCGGACGTCGACGGGCTGTGGATCCAGGACACCAACGTCGGCTTCTGGCTCCAGTACGGCAACAGCGGGATCACCGTGCAGAACTGCGTGGTGCTCTCCACGGACGCGGACGGCCTGAACTTCAACGGCAACGCGACCAACGACACCGTCAAGAACAACTTCCTGCGCAACACCGGTGACGACGGCCTGGCCCTGTGGTCCATGCCCGCCCCGGACACCGGCATCACGCTCAGCGGCAACACCATCGTCCAGCCCTCGCTGGCCAACGGCATCGCCGTCTACGGCGGCTCCGACAACACCGTGACCGGCAACACCATCGCCGACACCAACGCGCTGGGCAGCGGGATCGCCGTCTCCAACCAGGCGTTCCTGTCCCCGTTCACCCCGCTGTCCGGGACCACGACGGTGTCGGACAACACCCTGCTGCGGACCGGCGCGCTGAACCCCAACTGGGGCCACGCGATGGG
Source organism: Streptacidiphilus cavernicola (assembly GCF_042510955.1). Lineage (NCBI taxonomy): Bacteria > Bacillati > Actinomycetota > Actinomycetes > Kitasatosporales > Streptomycetaceae > Streptacidiphilus > Streptacidiphilus cavernicola. Next base: position 118,441 of record NZ_JBHFAB010000014.1, on the reverse strand, counting down.
TGCGATGCGCTTTGACTCCTACAACTCGGCCTTCACCGACGCGACGGTGAACGTCAGCGGCAACGCGGTCGACGACAGCCCGTACGAGGCCTTCGAGATCGTCTCCGGCGGCGGCACCGGCTACGCCGTGAGCGGCCTTACCCTCACCGACAACACGGTCGACTGGACCGGGACCACCGTGTTCCAGGCCGAGACCACCGGCTCCGCCTCGGTCAGCGGGCTGACCGCGTCCAACGTCCAGGTCGCCGGGACCTACAACTACGGCTACCCGGACAACACCCCGGGCGACTTCACCTTCAACCAGGGCAGCGGCAACTCGGGTTGGAGCACCACCCCGGTGCTGACCGCCTTCCCGACGCCGTCCTCGCTGCCCCCGACCGGCTCCGGCGGCGGCACCCCGCCGACCTCGGCGCCGCCGACCACCACCCCGCCGACCACCACCCCGCCGACCACCACCCCGCCCACGACCGCGCCGCCGACGACGGCTCCGCCCGCGGGCACCGACCTGGCGCTGCACGCGGCGGTGTCGGACACCGGCCACACCCAGGACTACACCGCGTCCAACGCCGTCGACGGTGACGCCAACTCCTACTGGGAGAGCACCGACAACGCCTTCCCGCAGAGCCTGACCGTCGACCTCGGCTCGACCCAGGCGGTGGGCCGCCTGGTCCTCAAGCTGCCCCCGGCCACGGACTGGTCCACCAGGACCGAGACCCTCTCCGTGCTGGGCAGCACCGACAACTCCAGTTACACCACCCTGTCCGCCTCGGCGGGCCGCACCTTCGACCCCGCCACCGGCAACACGGTGACGATCACCCTCCCGGCCGGGACCAGCACCCGCTACCTGCGGCTGACCTTCACCGGCAACACCGGCTGGCCGGCCGGGCAGCTCTCCGAGCTGGAGGCCTACACCTCCTGACGCCCTTGTGCCCCGGCGACCGGCGGCGCGTGTCCCCTGGGGACCGCGCTGCCGGTCGCCGCGGCTACCCTCGACGCATGATCCAGGCCCCGGGGTTCCTGCGGTACGTCGAGTTCTCCGTGCCCGACGGCGCTGCTGCCGCCCGCTACCCGTTTGCTCTGCCGCTGGTGTCCCAGCTGCTGCGGCTGGGCCGACTGGACCTCGATCCCGGGGTGACCTTCCTGGTCGGGGACAACGGCTCCGGCAAGTCCACCCTGATCGAGGCGCTGGCCACGGCCGCCGGATTCAACGCCGAGGGCGGGTCGCGCAACTTCCGGTTCGCCACCCGGGCGTCCGAGTCCGACCTGGGGGACCACCTGCTGCTGTGCTGGAACCGCAGGCCGCGCAACGGGTACTTCCTGCGGGCCGAGAGCTTCTACAACGTGGCCACCGAGATCGAGCGGCTGGACGACGACGGCACGCTGCTGCAGTCCTACGGAGGGCACTCGCCGCACGAGCGCTCGCACGGCCAGTCGTTCCTGGACCTGGCCACCCACCGCTTCGGCCCGAACAGCCTCTTCGTCCTCGACGAGCCCGAGGCCGCGCTGTCGGTGCAGGGATGCCTGGCCCTGATCGTCCGGATGAGCGAACTCCGGTCCCAGGGCTGCCAGTTCGTGATCGCGACGCACTCGCCGATCCTGCTGGCCCTGCCCGGCGCCCGGATCCTGCAGATCGAGGCCGACGGCAGCATCGAACGGGTCGGTTACGACCAGGCCGAGCCCGTCGCCCTGACCCGCGCCTTCGTCGGCAACCCGGACCGCATCCTCCGCCCCCTACTGGCCGACGAACCCTGACGACGGTAGTCCGTTCCGCTCCCGGCCGAGTCGGCTGAAGGCCAGCGGCAGGGTCAGCACGCCGATGAAGAACGGTGCGGCCATGTACCGGAACAGCGGGCCCGGGGTGGCGATGAGGACGTTCAGCTGCATTCCGACGGTGACCGCGGCGACCGCGAGGACCTCGCGCCGCCGTACCCTGCGGGCGAGCCGTGCCAGCGCCAGGTAGCTGATCCAGCACCAGGTCGCGCCGTTCCAGACGATCCACAGGATCTGCGGCGTCCGGCCCAGGTCGTACCACCAGTCAAGCACCCGGTGCGCGAGGTCGGACAGCGGCCGGACGTGCATCGACGGGTAGTAGCGGCTGGTGTAGAGGTCCGGGTGCCCGTTGAGGAAGCCGTAGCCGTTGGCGGAGGACTGGACGGCCATCAGGAAGGTCCGGTCGGCGCTGGGCATCACGGCCCAGGCGGGGGTGCCGCGGCACAGGGTGGCGTCGGCCAGCTCCTGCGGGGTGCGCCGGACGGTCCGCACGAAGACGCCCAGCAGTCGGCTGTGCTCGGCCACCGCCGCGCGCTTGTCGAACTGGCCATTCATCAGGGCGTCGGTGCCGTAGCAGTCGGCCCCGGCGGTCTTCCAGTGCTCCAACGGGGCGACGCGGCTCAGCACGGACAGGTCGGCGGCGGTGAAGGTGCCGGGCGCCTTGCTGTAGCTGTAGGCGATGTCCGCGTAGACGAAGGTGTAGCCCGCGTAGTCGACCGGCTTGGTGACCCCCAGCGCCGGGTAGAGACCGTCGTCCAGGGCGAGGAAGACCAGGACGGGGACCAGCACGGCGACCGCGATCCGCCGCCACAGCCACGGCATGCAGGCCAGCATCGCCGCCCCGGCCAGGAGCACGGCGAGGAAGCCGTTGTTCCGGGACAGGCAGGTCAGCGTCAGTCCGGCGCCCATCAGCAGCCAGTCGCGGCGCTGTCCCCGGGCCGCCGAGCCGCTGACCCGCCGTAGTCCGCGCGGTGCCGCGAGCGCGTCGCCGACCAGGTGGGTCAGCGCGGCGAAGGCCAGCACCCCGCCGATGACGTAGGGGACGTCCTTCCAGACGTAGACCACGAAGTCGCCGCTTGAGGGCAGCACCAGCAGTAGCACCACCGAGGCGGTGATCCATCGGGTGCGTACCCGGAACGCGCGCAGGCCCGCGGCCAGGTAGCCGATCGCCGCTGACATCCCCAGCACCTGACAGAGGGTCAGCAGGGCGTAGTCGCCGGTGAGTTTCAGCGAGAGCCAGACCGAGCCGATGTAGAAGACGGAATGGTCGTCGACCCAGTGGCCGGTGGTCGACTCCCAGGTGTAGTCGAAGCTGTCGTAGGTCATCAGACCCGGGTAGAAGGCCGCCCACCACACCAGCCACCCGAAGCAGGCCAGGGCGGCGATGCCGAGCGGCATCCGCAGCCGCGGCGGGATCGGGGCGGCCAGGGCGCGGAGCCGCTCCGGCAGGGTCCGTGCCGGGACGGGGATGGCGGCGGTGGCTGGTGCGGTGGCCTCGGTCATGCCGGTCGCCTCGGGGATGCCGGTTCCTCCGGTGCTGCCGGTTGCTCCGGCAGGGTTCCGGTGGAGCCGCGGCGGCGCAGGCGGGAGAACGCCAGGGGCAGCAGCAGGACGCCGACGACGGTGGGCGTGGCCATGTAGCGGTACAGCGGCGCGGGGGTGGCGGCCAGGACCGTCAGTTGGAAGGCGGCGGTCGTTGCCGCGACGGCCAGCACCTCGCGCCGCCAGATCCGGCGGGTGAGCCGGACGACCAGGGCGTAGGCGAGGTAGCACCAGGCCGCGCCGCTCCAGAACAGCCACGTCAGTTGCGGGACGTGCGCCAGCGCGGCCCACCAGGTGGCGACCCGGTTGAGGCTGTACGACAGCGGGTGGGCGGTGAAAGCGTGGCGGAACGGGCTGGTCGCCAGCTCGGGGTGGGAGATGATCGAGGACTTCAGCGGGCCCGCGTAGCCGGTCGGCGCCACGAAGATGCCGTGGTCGGGGAAGACCGCCCAGGCCTGGTGCGAGCGGCAGAACTGCGCGTCCGCGACGTACTGCGGCGCCTTCCGCAGCAGGGTGGTGAAGGCGCTCATCAGCTCCGGATCGTGTGCCGTGGCGGCCTTCATGCTGAAGCCGGAAGCGGTCAGGATGTCGGTGTCCCAGCACTGCGCGCCGGCGGTCCGCCAGTGCTCCAGCCGGGCGACCGCGGCCATGGCCCGCAACTGCGGCTGCGTGTAGAGCGAGGTGTTCTTGCTGTAGCCGTAGGCGACGTCGGCGTAGAAGAAGCTGTAGGCCGAGTTGCTGACCTGCTTCTGCACCCCCACCGCCGGGTAGACCACGCTGGTCAGCAAGAAGTAGAAGAGGACCGGCAGCACGGTCAGCGGCGCGATCACGCGCCAGCGCCAGGGCAGGCAGGCCAGCAGTACGACGCCGAGCAGCAGCACGGTGAGGAAGCCGTTGTTGCGGGCCAGGCAGATGACCAGCGCGCCCAGGCCGAACACCCACCATTCGCGGCGTCGGCCGTGCCGGAGCCGTCGCTCGCCCCGGGGCAGGCGCAGGGCGTCGCCGACCAGGTGCACCACGGCGGCCAGGCACAGCAGCCCGCCGAGGGCGAACGGGACGTCCTTCCAGACGAAGACGAAGAAGTCCCCGGTCGGCGGCAGCACCCCGTACAGGGCCACCGCGGCGAGGATCCACCGGCGCCGGATGTCGAACGTGCGCAGCCCGGCCGCCAGGTAGCCGACGGCCAGCGCCAGCGCGACGATCTGGCAGAACGTCAGCAGGGCGTAGTCGCCGGTGAGTTGGAGGGTGAGCCAGACGCAGCCGAGATAGGGGATGGAGTGGTCGTTGATCCAGTGGCCGGTGGTCGACTCCCAGGTGTAGGTGAAGCTGTCGTAGCTCATCAGCCCCGGGTAGAAGGCCGCCCACCAGATCAGCGACAGGAACAGCGAGAGCCCCGCCGCCGTGACCGGGAAGCGCAGCCGCGGCGGAATCCGCCGGACCAGCGGACGGAGCCGCCGGACCAGGGGTCGCGCCCGGCGGATCAGGGGCCGCATCCGCGCGGACACCCGTCCTCCGGCCTCGGGCTGCCGCTGGGGCTGCGGGGGTCGCGCCTGTGTCTGCGTCATCGCATCCCCAGCATTCGGTCCACGACCCGGGCCGAGGCGGTGCCCTCGTCCAGGTCGCAGAAGGCCTCGCGGAAGGCGGTGTACGCGGGGGCGTACCGCTGCGTGATCGGGTCGAGGTCGCGCAGCGCGGCGATGAGCTGCTCGGAGGTGCCCAGCAGCGGGCCGGGCGCCTGCTTCTCGAAGTCGAAGTAGAAGCCCCGGAGTTGGTCCCGGTAGTGCTCCAGGTCGTAGGTGAAGAAGAGGATCGGGCGGCCGGTGATCGCGAAGTCGAACATCACCGAGGAGTAGTCGGTGACCAGGACGTCGGTGATCAGGAACAGGTCCTGGATGTCCGGGTAGCTGCCGACGTCCAGGGCGAAGCCGTCGCCGGTGCCCTCCACCGGTTCCACCACGTGCGCGTGCGGGCGCACCAGCAGCACATGGTCGTCGCCGAGGCTCCGCCGGGCCTGCTCCAGGTCGAGTTGCAGGTTGAGCTGGTGGCCGCCCTGGTGCCGGACCCGGTCCTCGCGCCAGGTCGGCGCGTACAGCACGACCTTCTTGCCCTCGGGCAGCCCCAGCGTGCGGCGGACCTGCTCGGCGCGCTCGCCGGCGTCCTTCGCGAGCAGGACGTCGTTGCGGGGGTAGCCGGTCTCCAGGACCTCCCCCTGGTAGCCGAAGGCCCGTCGCAGGATCGGCGTACTGAAGCTGTTCGGCGAGATCAGCAGGCTCCACTGCTTGGCCTCGCGCTCCAGGTCCTTGAGGTAGCCGGTGTCGCTGAACCAGGGGTTGTCGAAGTCGAAGCCGATCCGCTTCAGCGGGGTGCCGTGCCAGGTCTGCACGATCACCTGGCCCTCGCGGCGCCGGATCCACGGCGGCAGATGGGTGTTGCCGACGATGTAGCGGCAGCGGGCCAGCGCGTCGTACCACTCCGGGCTGTTGTAGACGACCCTGGTGGCGGTCGGCGGGACCACCATCCGGTCGTCCCGGACCACCCACAGGTGGTCGAGGTCGACGTCGCGTTGCAGCAGCTCCTCATGGACGGCCCGGGGCGAGTCCGAATACGACTTACCCTCGAACACGTCGTAGAGCACGGCCTGCCGCAGCGGTCGGCGCAGGGCGGCCGGGTACTGGACGGTGAGCAGGCGGCGCTGGTGGTACCGGCCACGGGCGTCGTCCGCCAGGTCCCGGGCGGCCTCGATGCACAGCCGGTCGTAGCGGCGGCGCTGGAGCACGACCTCTTTGTCCCTGGCCACCGTGGCGAGCGGCAGCGCGTCGAACGCGCCGGGGGCGAGATGGGCGACGGTCTCCACGACGCCGCCGGGGGTGTCGGGGGAGTCGGGGGCGCCCGGGAGCTGGATCCGCACGCCGACCTCCCAGACGCCGCCGAACAGCGGCAACTCCCCGGCGTAGCCCGGGTTGGGCAGGGCGGGCAGCACGGTGCGGAAGCGCCCGTCGGCGGCCTCGGCCGGGTGGATGTGGGTCTTGGCGTGGTAGCTGTGCCGCAGCACCCACGCGAAGGAGTGGTTCCCCGGCAGCGGGAAACTGCCTTCGAGGACGAACCCGGAGTCGGCGTGGCTGACCGCGACCCGCTCCACCAGCGGCTGCAGCAACTCCTCCGCGACCTGGAACAGGCCGTCGGGGGAGGGCTTGAAGCAGAGCATCCGTGGCGGCGCGTCCGCGGTCCCCGGCGTGGGGACCTGCGGCCAGGCGGGGGTCCGCCGGTCGTCCATGGCCAGGTCAAGCGTCTTGCCGTCGGGCAGGACCAGGACGCAGCTCCAACGGTCCGTCTCCTGCTGCAGGTAGCTGGGGCGCAGCGTGCCCTCGGCCTCGCGGACGGCGCTGACCGCGGCCGGGTCGATCAGCGCGGTGAAGGCGGTGTCGCCGGCGGTGCTGTCGCTGGTGCCGCCGTCGGTGCCGTCGGTCGGGTGCAGCGTCACCGGGAAGTCCAGCACGGCAGTCGACCCGGCCTCCTCGTGCCGCAGGCGCAGTCGGATGCCCTCGGCGGCGTACTCGGCGGCGAGCTGCCCGTGCAGGGCGACCTGGTCGGTGCGGTCCTGCCCGGTGGCCCGTTCCACCCGGTCGACTCGGGCCTTGACCGTTTCCACCTTGATGTAGAGGTGCGCGTCGCGCATGTGCGGGATCACCCGGACGTTCTCGGCGACCCACAGCGGCGAGGGGAACTGGGCGGCGCCGCTCTGACCGGCTTTGAGTCGGCTCTGCCGGGGTCGGCCGCGGCCGAAGACGCCGACGGTGACCTGCCAGTCCCCGTCCACCCACTGCCCGCGGTGCTTGAGCCGGGCGGGGTCGAGGGAGGCCTTGAAACCGGCCCAGTCGCAGTGGCGCAGCGGCTGGTCGTTGGTCGACGCGGTGACCTCGGGGGAGAAGACCGTCTTCGCCGGGATCGCCAGAAGCCCGCGGCTGCCTTTCTTACGCAGGATCAGTGCCTTGACGGCGTCGCTGCGGTGCTCGGCGCCGAGGTGCTTGGGGTAGGCGAAGCCGCTGAGGTGCAACCGCCCCTGGTGCCAGTCGGCGGTGTGCAGTCCGGCGCGCACGATCAGTTCGCTGTCCAGGCGCAGGACGGACTTCGGGACGGGGGCGCTGTCCCTGAGCGAGGGGTAGTCCGCGTAGTGCCGCACGGTGCCCTTGAGCGGGATGGTCCTGGGGTACTCGCGCTCGAAGCGGAGCAGGTCCTGAAGGTCGGTCAGTCGGCGCTGGGCGGTGAGCCAGTACTTGACCCGCAGCGGCTCGGGCAGGGTGTCCAGGACGCCGGAGCCGATCCGGGCGGTCATCCGTCCGACCTGGTCCAGGAAGGCCTCCTGGAAGTCGGCGCCGCCTTCCAGGAGCGCCCGAAAGAACAACGGGATCTCCTCGACCAGGGAGTTCTCGTCGTAGAAGCGCAGGTGCCGGGCGAAGGCGGGGTCGGCGGCGGCCTGCTCCTTCAGGAAGGTCCGCACCTGGCCCATGGAGGTGATCCGGTCGACCAGGCCCTTGGGGTCGGTCCGGTTCTGGGTGATCGAGCGGGCGCCCGCCTCGCGTTCGCGCCAGTGGTAGATCGGCTCGCTGAGGATGTCCACGCTCGTGGCCAGGAAGTGCAGCGGCACACTCACCGGGGCGTCCTCGTAGAGGATGCCCGGGTACCGCATGTCGTGCCGGTCCCAGAAGGTGCGGCGGTAGACCTTGTTCCAGGCGGTGCGGTCGGTCACCAGGTTCGGGCGCTTGGAGATGTGCGTGCGCAGCGCGGTCTCGGCGAACGGCCTGCGGTGCACCGGGGACTGCGTGAAGCCCACCGAGCGGAAGCGCAGCACATTGCCGGCCGCGAAGTCGGACCCGGTGGCGTCCAGGGTCTGCACCATCAGCTGGTAGGCCGTCGGCGGCAGGGTGTCGTCGCTGTCGGCGAACGCCAGGAACCCGGCGTCCGGGTGCACCTGGCGCACGCCCGCGTTGCGGGCCGGGCCGAGGCCCTGGTTCTCCTGCCGTACCAGCCGGAACCGCTCGTCCTCCGCGGCGAAGCGTTCGGCGATGGCGGCGCTGTCGTCGGTCGACCCGTCGTCGACCATCACCACTTCGAGGTCGGTGAGGGTCTGCGCGGCGATGGAGCTCAGGCACTCGTCGAGATAGCGCTGGACGTTGTAGATCGGAACGACCACGGAGAGACGTGGGGCCATGGGGAGCTGGGGGCCTTTCTGGGGGCTGGCGCACTGCATTTCCGGTGCTCGGGACCGGAAATACGGAGTGCGCCGCTGGACAAACCGAGCCGCAGGCCGGAATCGCGGCTCCCAAGGGTCTAGCACGACGAGTCATACGGGCCGTAAGAATTTGACGCACAATTCGCGTAAGCAAGCGGAGGGTAAGGGTCGGGTGAATCGTAAGGATTGAATTCGAGCGGGCGTGTCCTGCTCGGACGCCTGGATCCTCCGCCGTGCTGCCGCCGGCCGGGCCGCCGCTCGCGTCGTCCGCACCGCCTCCCTCGGCGCGCGCGAACCCCTCCCGTTCGCCGCCCCCGCTGTGGACCGCTCGGCGCCGCACCGCACTGCGACCCGGTATCCGTGCCGGGCCGACCAGCGGGATTACCCGATTGCGCGACTTGGGGGTAGCTTTGTCTACACAGTTGTAGACAAACGCCGGATAGCGGATTCAGGAGGCGGCGTATGCGACGCGTCCGGCAGGCGTGGTCCTGGTTGCGGTCCGAGCGGGGCGGCGAGGCCCTGGGCTTCATCGCCCTGGCCATGGCCCTGTGGCTCTGGGCGAACGTGCCCTCCTGACGCGGGCACCGCGCTGACCTGGCCGGAATCGACCGCACGTCCGCCCTTCGGCGCCCCGGGGACGGCGACTGAAAGAGCGCAGTAAGCAGAAAGCGCAAATTCCACCCGGATGAACGCGAGGTGAAATCAGAATGTCACCGCTGTGTTCGCCGGTGATTTCGCGGGTGCCGCCGCACCCGCGCGGAATTCGAGCAGCCATCCGCAAAGGGTGCGAGGCGGCAATCGCTTTCAATCCAGTAATATGGGCCCGGACCACCGGACCGCCCGACCATGTGTGAGGTGATCAAGTGGTGAAGCTCGCCTGGCGGAACTTCGGTGCGCCGGATCTGGCTCGCCGGGGAGTCACCGTGGACTCCGCTCCCGTGGCGCTGCTGCTCGTGGACATCGAGGCAGACTTGACCATCAGCGACGACAGCGGTCTCGTGGTGTGGAGCGAGGACGGGTTCCCGGTGGCCGAACTGACCTGCGCCTTCTCACTGTGGCTCCGCCTCCCGGACGGGGAGCGGGGCGACTTCGCGTTCGACTCGATGAGCTACGCCGAACCCGGTGCGGTCCAGATCACGGCGACCGATGAAGGCTGGCGGGTCGGCTCTGTCTTCACCCCGGACACCCGGAGTGCTCCCGCGACCTGGGCGAGTCTCGCAGCGGACCTCGCTGTGTTCATTGAGGCGGTGAGCGACGAGGTGATCGCGCTCGGGATCAAGCCCGGCTTCGTCCCGGGCCTCTGACCGGAGCCGAGCGTGGACCGCGCCGCCGCCCGCTTCGGGCCTGCGGCGCCGGTCCACGTCGGCCGGTGATCCTGTTCGGGCGGTTCAGCGGTGGCTGCTGCCGCCGCCGTCCGAGCGCTTGCGGTGCAGGGTGAACTGCTCGAAGACCGACATGTCGCCGCGCGGCTTGTTGATGTTGTAATAGGTGACCTGCAGTCGGGTGGTGTCGCCCGGGTGGCGGCCGGGGTCGACGGTGAACGAGGCGAAGCCGTAGGGGTGGTCGGTGTCGCGGACACCGGTCCAGATCGCCTGCTCCTTGACGTAGGTGGCGGTGCGCTTGCCGTTGGCGCCCGCGGTCGCGGAGACGGCGGTGATCACCTTGCCGGTGCCGTCCTTGAAGAACGACTGGTTGGTGGTGCCCGACACGCCGCCGCCGCCCAGCACCATGTGCACCGTGCCGAGGGAGGTGTCGATGTCGTCGGCGGCGGTGGACACCGGGTTGGGTGTGAGCGTCTCACTGCCGGAGACCACGCCGCGGACGGCCAGCGAGCGCTCGTAGTTGTGCTCGTGGCCGCAGACCACCAGGTCGACCCCGTACTTGTCGAACAGCGGGCCGTACTTCTGACGCAGGCCCAGGTCGGAGCCGTTGGCGTCGGTGGAGCTGATCATCACCTGGTGCATCGCCACGACCACCCAGTCGATCTCGCGGGAGGACCGCGCCGCCTTCAACTCCCGCTCCAGGAACGTCAGTTGACGGCCGCCGGAGTAGCCGCTGATGTAGACGTCGCCGCCGTCCTGGAGGCAGTTGTCGTCGTTCTGCAGCACGATCACCCGGACCGACCCGGCCGTGAACGCGTAGTAGAGGCCCGCCAGTTCGGCGTCGGTCTCGGTGGAGGGGAGGGAGAAGTAGGTCTGGTAGGCGCCCAGGCCGATCGGGCCGTTGGCGGCCTCGATCTCGTGGTTGCCGGCCGCCGGCATCCACGGGCGGAAGCGGGCCGAACGGGTGTTGTTGGTGAAGAAGTTGTTCCAGGTGCGGACCCGGTCCACGTCCAGGTTGGCGTAGCAGAGGTCGCCGTTGAGCAGGTGGAACAGCGGGGCGACCTGCTCGATGCCGGAGACGATGTCCTTGGTCGCCGGGGTGGAGTTGGCGTCCAGGCCGACCGTGCTGCCGTCCGCGGCCCAACTGACCTGCGGGGCCGACTGGTCGCCGAAGCTGGTGAAGGTCAGCGGGGCCCGACCGCGGGGCGCGGTGCGGAAGTTGCCGCTGTCCGGGGTGGTGCCGCGGTGCGACACCAGGTAGAGGTAGTCGGTCCCGGGCGAGAGCCGGTTCAGTGCGGCGTGGTGCACGTAGACGGTGCGGCCGGACTTGCCGTCCACATAGCTGCGGGTCTTCGCGTCCGCGCTGGAGCCGAAGCCGTGCTTGAGCGTCCCGTACATCACCCGGGGCTTGTCGACGACGCCGTCGGTGATCCAGGAGACCACCATCTGGGTGCTCGGGTCCGCGCCGAAGGTCAGGTGCAGGCCCTGGATCGGCGGGGCGCCGGCCGTGTCGGGCGTCGGGTTGAAGGCGGGCGCCCCGAACGGCGCCGCCGCCTCCGCGGGGGCGGCGCTGAGCAGCGGCACGGCCACGGCCCCCGCGCCGGCCGTGCCCAGCAGCCCGAGAGCGTGGCGACGGGAGAGCCCTCCGGGCTCCTCGGGGGTTACGAGCGGTGCGTCCATGGTGTGATCCTCCCGGCAGGCGCGACAGACGGCCCCCACCCTCCTGCCCGCCGATGGCCACCCGGTGAATACGGCCTTGCCGCCAACCGTCGGCTTCGCTCGGGCGTCCTCTGCGCATGATCGACGGGGCCGCCGCGGTGGCCGACCCGTTCAGCGGTGAGGTCTTCTTCACCGGCGGGAAGAGCGCCCGGGTGCGGCGGGACGGGGTCGTGCACCGGTCCGACTCCCGTGCGCCGTCCGGCTGCAGGCGACCACGCCGCGGGTTCGACCGGAGACCGGAGACCCCGGCCAGGGCCGGCCCGGTGGCGAGCCGGGGGAAGAACCCGCTCTCCCTCCCGGGTCACCCCCCGACCCGTGGACCGGCACCGCCCCCGGTGGGGGACGGTGCGGCCTCGAACGTGCCGACCGGGGACGTGCCGTCGAGCGACCGGAAACCGGTCTCGTTGTCTGACGTCCCCCGATGCTAGGAGTAGATCCGTAGCACCCGGCTGACGTGGCGGACGTGCCCCAGTCCCTTTAGTTCGCCGAGCGCGTCGCCCAGCGCGCGCTCGGTCGCCGGGAAGGTGATGAAGACGACGCGCGCCTGGGACTCCGAGCCCTGCTGGTCGGCCTTGCGGATCGAGACGCCGTGGCGTCCGAAGACCCCCGTCACCTGGGAGAGCACACCCGGGGCCTCGTCCACCTCGGTGCGGACGTAGTAGGAGTGGGTGAGCTCCTGCGTGGACCGCAGGACCGCGCGGGGGCCGACCGGGACGCGACGGTGCGTACCGCGGCGCAGATGGTCCGCCGCGGCGAGGACGTCGCCCAGGATGGAGGACGCCGACGGGCGGGGGCCCGCGCCGCGGCCGTAGAACATCAGCTCACCGGCGGCCGAGGTGGTGATGAACACCGCGTTGAAGCTGTCGCGGACGCTCGCCAGCGGGTGGTCGCGTTCGATCAGGGCGGGGAACACCTGGACCCCGATCTCCCCGCCCCCGGCATCGTCGGTGAAACGCTCGGCCACGGCCAGGAGCTTGATGTCGAACCCGAACTGCGCGGCCAGCCGGAAGTCCTCGGTGTCGAGGCCGACGATGCCCTCGCGGGTGACGTCGTCCGCGACGACGGACTGGTTGAAGGCCAGCGACGCGAGGATGGCGAGCTTGGACGCCGCGTCGTCGCCCTGGACGTCGGCGGTCGCGTCGGGCTCGGCCAGCCCGAGTTCCTGAGCGTTCGCCAGCGCCTCGTCGAAGCTCAGGCCGTCGCTCATCATGCGGGTGAGCATGTAGTTGGTGGTGCCGTTGACGATGCCGGCCACGCGCGTCACGTCCTCGCCCAGCAGCGACTCCCGGATCGGGCGCAGGATCGGCACCGCCGCCACGGCCGCGGCCTCGAAGAAGAGGTCGACCCCCGCCCGGTCGGCCACGGCGAACAGTTCGGGGCCGGCACTCCCGATGAGCTGCTTGTTGGCGGTCACCACCGGCTTGCCCGCGTTCAGCGCCGTGGTGATCAGCTCACCGGCCGGTGTGGTTCCACCGATCAGCTCGACCACGATGTCGACGTCCTGCGCCTTGACGACCTCAAGGGCGTCCCCGGTGAAGAGTTCCGGGTCCAGCCTCGGTGAACGCGGTTTATCCGGATCGCGCACCGCGATACGCACGAGGTCGAGGGATATACCAGCCGCGTCCTCGATCGCAGCACGTCGTTCGACGAGCAATTCGGCGAATGCCTCCCCGACGGTTCCGCATCCGAGCAGCCCGATTCTTATATGATCTACCATGCTGCGGATCGTACTGGACCGGACTGCGGTCAGGACAGGAATTCCAGCGGTTTCTCAGAGTGTGGAAGATGGGTCCCGAAGTTGCGCCGGTGGTAGACCAGCGGTGCCCTGTCCACGATCGATTCGGCGGCGTCGACCCGGCCGAGAATGACGACGTGGTCTCCCCCTTCGACCAGGCCGGCCACCGTCGAGGCCACCCAGGCCGGTGACTGGGAAATGCGGGGGAGGCCGCAGTCCGTGCGCCAATCCGTGCCGTGGAACTTGTCGGCCCGGCTTCTGCCCGCGAACGCCGTCGCCAGGTCCTCCTGGTCGGCGCCGAGCACGTTGAGGCCGAAGCGGCCGGACTCGCGGATCGCGGCAAGGGTCTTCGACCTGCTGTCGAGCGAGATCAGAACCATCGCGGGCTCCATCGAGAGCGAGGAGAACGCGCTGACGGTCGCCCCGAAAGGCAGGCCGCCGTCCGTCATGGCCGTCACGATCGACACCGGTGTGGCGACACAGGACATGACCTCCCTGAATGCGTCCCGAACTGCTTTCACTCCGAAGAACTCCTCTGCGGTACGAATGCCTCGTCCGTCGGACTCATTTCAAGGCTGAATCCAAGGCCCGGTATTTCCTCGGAGAACCAGCGGGTGAGGATCTCGCGGTATTCAGGGGAGTCGAAGACCTCCCTGAGGGACGCGTCGACGGCGCGTGCGAACTCCTGGTCCCCGTGCCGCACCATGAATCCGTAGCACTCCGTGCCCAGGCGTACGTCCAGCAGTCCGAATTCCCCGGGCGAGCGCCGGCCGCCCAGGAGGGTCCGGAGAATTACCTCGTCCGCCACCATGGCATCGAGGTGCGGATCGGCCAGGAACGCGTCCCAGGCGGCACCGATGGACGGCGCGCCGGTGAAGGCGAACCCGAACCCGAGTCCCTCCTGGTGCTCCAGCGCGGCCTGGCTGGTCGAACCCTGGATGCCGACGACGCGGAGCACCCTCGACGGAGACGGTTCCGCTCCGGCCTTCACCACGATGCGGTGCGAGGTGCGGAAGATCGGCAGGCTGAAGCCGTGGCGGGTCAGCCGGTCCGGGGTGATCGTCGTCGAGCCGCACTCGATGTCGATGCGGCCCGCGAGGAGTTCCCCCTCCCTGGTGGAGGAGGTCACCTCCACGGCCTCCAGCGGCGGGGCCGGGTGCGCACCGCCGAGGACCCTGGCGAGCACCAGTCGCGCCAGATCGACGGAGTAGCCGACGGGCCGGAACTCCTCGGTCGGCGAGTAGGAGAACGGCGGGGTGTTGCGTTGCAGACCGACCCGGACAGGCGGGTGATCAGCTGAGCGGGTGACCATCGACGGCCGTCCTTTCTGCGGAGTCCCGCAGCGCGAGTTCCTTCACGAGCCGGACCAGGGGCGAGGGGTCGGCCAGCAGGTACATGTGTCCGCCGGGAACGGTGGACCGGGTGAAGCGCCTCGTCGTCAGCGACGCCCAGCCGGCCATGGCCGAGGGAGCCAGCAGCCGGTCCTGCTCAGCCGCCACGCAGTACAGGTCGACGGGCAGTGCGCGGACGGGGAGGGCGGGGAACTCGCGGGACATCCACGCCAGATCCGCGTCCAGGGTGTCCGCGTAGACCGTGCCGACCGCACCGGCCGCTGTTCCGCCGACCCCCTCGAACACGTCCATGGCACCCGCGCAGCCGTCCCCCGGGGCGAACAGCGCTCCGACCGCCGCGGGGTCGTACGGAGGCGGTGCCTGCGCGGACACCACGACCTGGACGCGGCGCCGGTAGACCGACCAGACCGCGTCGGCGACCGCCCACGCGAGGGTCGCGCCCATGCTGTGCCCGAGGAGGACGACGTCGTCGTACGGCATCGCACAGACACCGCGGGCGATGTCCAGGGCGAGATCGTCCAGGTGATCGGTGAGGGGTTCCGCTATCCGGTCCTCACGCCCCTTGAGCTGCACCAGGACCACATCCGTCACCGGTGCGAGCGCCTGCGCCCAGCCCCGGTACGCAGACATCCCCCCGCCGGCGTGGTGGAAGCAGACGACCACGCGCCGGTGTCCGTGGGAGTACCCCCGCAGCAGTCCCGGGCCGGTGGTCCGGAGGCGCGGCGCCATCAGCCGGCCGTCCGCGGGTGCGCCGGCTCCTGGCCCGGCACGGTCACCGGGCGCAGCCCGGCGCGGTACTGCGCGGCGAGCTCCCGGTACTCGGCAGCCGTCTCGTCCAGCACCGCCACATCGCTGTCGCTCAGCTTCATCAGGACGGAGGCGGGACTGCCCGCGATCAGGCTCCGGGGAGGGAGCAGCGGTCCGGCACTCAGCACCACCCCCGCCGAGACCCGCGAACTGGCCCCGACCGAGACGCCGTTGAGCAGGATCGCGCCGATGCCGACCACGGATCCGTCGCCGACCGTGCAGCCGTGCAGCAGGGCGCCGTGGGCGATCGTCACGTCGCGGCCGATGTCCAGCGGGTAGCCGGGGTCCGCGTGCAGCATGGAGTGGTCCTGGATGTTCGTCCCCCGGCCGATGCGCACGGCTCCCTTGTCCCCGCGGATCGTCACACCGGGCCAGAGGCTGACGCCCGCCTCGATCTCCACGGATCCGATGACCACCACGTCGTCGAACGCGTAGACGCTCGGATGGATCCGCGGCTGGACGCCCTGGAAGCTGTAGGCCCTCATCGGCCGGCCTCCTTCCGGAGGAGCGACGAGAGCCGGGCGAGGCTCTTCATGACGTCGTCCTTGGAGAGTCCGAAATCGACCAGGCAGGCGATCTCGTCCACGCCCATCGCGGCGAAGCCCTCCAGTACGGTCCGGGCCCGGTCCACGTCGCCGATGAGCGAACTCGTCGAGGCGTACCGCTGGAAGACCATCTCCAGGAACTCGTCGTGGTCGTCGCCGAGGTCCCGCAGTGTCTGCGACTTGTCCTGCGACTCGCCCTGCCCGGAGGTGGCGTGCTGGGAGACGAAGGAACTGAGGTACTGCGTCAGCACGGGCCGAACCCGGTCCACGGCCTCCTGGGTGTCGGTGCCGACGTAGGTGTGCAGCATCAGGGAGACCACGCCGAGCCCGGGGTCGAGCCCCACCCGCTCGCGGGCCTCACGGTAGACGGTGATCCTCTTCCCGAGTTCCGCCGGACTGAAGTTGATCAGTGCCGACAGGACGTTCAGACCGTTCTCGCCGGCGAACCGCCAGGCGTCCGTGCTCTTCGACGAGGTCAGCCAGACGGGCAGTTCCGGTTGCACGGGCCGGGGGAAGGTGAGGATGTCGTGGACCTCTCCCAGCGCGTCGGTCCGCTTGACCGGGGCCCCGCGCCACAGGTCCTGCAACTGCTCCCGTGAGCGGTTGAGCACCCGCGCCCGCTCCTGGTAGCCGTCCGGGTTCAGGACGAAGTCCCGTACGTGCCAGCCGGGTGCCAACGCGAGGTCGACCCGGCCGCCCGACAGGTTGTCGACGAGCGCCCACTCCTCCGCCACCCGCAGTACGTCGTGGAGGGGGAGGTTCACGCTTCCCGAGCGGATGCGCACGTTCTCGGTGACCATCGCCAGCGCCGAGCCCAGTACGGCCGGGTTGGGGTAGGCGCCACCGACCTCGGTGAAGTGCCGTTCAGGGGTCCAGATCGCGGTGAACCCGGCGCCGTCGACGAAGCGCGAGACGTCCAGGAGCAGGTCGTAGGGGTCGTCGTCCCCGGTCAGGCCGGAGAAGAAGATGACGCCCAGGTCGGGTATCGGGGCGGACGGCCGGTGTGCGTCCGGCTCGGCCGCGGCACCGGACTGGAGCTGCGCCTTCAGTCGTGCCAGCCGACCGGCGTCCAGGAACGTGCTGTCAGGCATTCACCGGCTCCTCTAGCAGCATGGACCGCATCACCCTGGTGGTCGCGGAGATGGAGCTGTTCTCGTAGAAATCCCGTACGGAGAGGTCCAGTTCGAAGGTCTCCCGCAGCTTGTTGATCAGCTGGATCGCCATCAGCGAGTTCCCGCCGAGCTCGAAGAAGCCGAGGTCGTCGTCGGCCTCCGACTCGCCGAGGAAGCTGGCGAAGATCTGGCCGACGATCAGCCGGATCTCCTCCGTCGCCGCGTCGGGACCGTGCTGGTCCGCCGCCGCCGACGGGGTCTCCGCGGCCGGCGCCTCCGGCTCAGGCCCCGGGGCCGGGACGGCGCTCGGCGCCACCGCCTCCGGACGGCCCGCCGGCTCGTCGACCCAGTGGAGCCGCTTCTCGAAGGGGTAGGTCGGCAGCGGCACCATCCGTCCCGCCGCGGTGAAGGCCTCGATGTCCACGGCGGGGTCGGACGCCCATCCGAGGGCCACCGCGTCCGCGAACGACTCGTCCTCGTGCTCGGGTTCGCCGAGGGTCTGGGCGAGCGCGAGTGCGTGCGCCGGGTCCGCCGCCGATCCGGCGTTGGCGCGGATCAGATTGCTCATCGACCGTCCGGAGCCGATCTCGACGAACCGTCGGGCGCCGAGCTTGAGCAGGGTGTCCACCGACCCGGCGAAGTCGACGCTCCGGACCAGGTGGTCCGCCCAGTAGTGCGGGTTCCGGGCCTCGTACCCGGTGAGGAGCCGCCCGGTGATGTTGGACACCAGCGGGATCCGGGGTGCTCGGAGGTCGATCTGCTTCAGGAACCCGAGGAACTCGTCCGCGGCGTCCTGCATCAGCGGCGAGTGGAAGGCGTGCGAGGTCGCGAGCCGCTGGTGGTGGACGCCTGCCTCCACCGCCCTCGCGACGGCCCGCTCGATGCCCCCGCGGGTTCCGGACAGGACGAACTGCCGAGGGGAGTTGGTTGCCGCGACCACCAGGGCGTCGGCGTCGATCAGTTCGGCGAACGGATCGAGCCGCCCGACCGAGAGCATCGCCCCGGGGGCGCAGCGCGCCATGGCCCGCGCCCGCGCCGCCACCAGTTCCGCCGCCGTCCGGAGGTCGAACACGTCGGCCACGGTCGCGGCGACGACCTCTCCGAGGCTGTGCCCGAAGAGGTACCGGGGCCTGACGCCGGCGTCGATCAGTGTCGTCGCCAGGGCGTACTCGACGGCGAACAGGAGCGGTTGCGCCACTGCGGTGTCCGTGACGTCGGCCGGTCCTTCGGGGCGCAGGAAGCTCCCCAGGTCGGCGTCGGTGTGCCGGTTCACCGCGGTGACCGCCTCGTCGAGCCGTCGGGCGAAGGCCGGGTTGTTCGCGGCGAGCACGGAGCCCATGGCCTGGCGCTGGGTCCCCTGCCCGGCGAAGACGAACGTGACCTCGTTCGGGTCCGTCTCGGACCCGACGTGGTACTGCTCGGCCTTCAGCCGCGCGACCGCTTCGGTGCGGTCCACCACGGCCAGCGACGCGCGGTAGGGGTGGAGGGTCCTGCCCGCGCTCAGGGTGTGCGCGTACTCGGCCGGCCGGCCGTCGGCGTCCGCCGCGAGGCGCCCGGCCAGTCGGGCCGCCTGCCGCCGCAGCGCGGCTTCGGACCGCGCCGAGAAGGTGAGGATGCTCGGACCGCTGACGGGGCCGGCGGGCGGACCGGGGACCGTCGGCACCCGGTCGAAGCTCCTGAGCACGACGTGGCCGTTGGTCCCGCCCATGCCGAAGGCGCTCACCGCGGCCCAGGCGGGGCCGTCCCCGTCGAGGTGCCGCCCCTGCGTGGTCACGAAGTAGCGGGAGCCGTCCAGTTCGAGCGCGGGACTGACCTCGCGCACGTTCACCGTCGGCGGCACGTACCTGTGCTTGAGCACCAGCGCCGCCTTGATCAGGCCCAGGATCCCGGCGGCGATGTTCAGGTGCCCGAAGTTGCCCTTGAGCGAGCCGATTCCGCATGCCTCGCCGTCGAGGCCGTACGCCTGCTTGATCGCCTCGATCTCGATGGGGTCGCCCAGCGCCGTGCCGGTGCCGTGCGCCTCGATGTAGGTGACGTCCGTCTGCTTGGCCCCCGAGAGCGCCAGTGCGTCGCTCAGCACACGGACCTGGCCGGACACGCTGGGAGCGGTGAAACTCGCCTTCCGGGCCCCGTCGTTGTTGACCGCGGATCCGGCGATCACCGCGTGGATGTCGTCGCCGTCGGCCACCGCGTCGCGCAGCCGCTTCAGCAGGACCAGGCCGAGGCCGTTGGTGAAGAGCGTGCCGTTGGCCTGCGCGTCGAACGGCCGGCAGACGCCGTCCGGTGAGAGCACGCCGCCGACCTGGTACCGGTAGCCGGCGTCCTGGGGGAGGCGCACGTACACGGCGCCCGCGATCGCCGCGTCGCACTCGTCCAGCAGCAGGCTCTGGACGGCGGAGTGGACCGCGACCAGGCCGGTCGAGCACGCGGTCTGCACGTTCACGCTGGGGCCGCGCAGGTTCAGCTTGTACGAGATCCGGGTGGACAGGAAGTCCTTGTCGTTGCCGTGGCGCACGACCGTCTCGCCGAGCGCCTCGACCAGGTCCGGACGGTTCAGCACCCGGAAGAGGTAGGTGCTCATCCCCGACCCCGCGAAGACCCCGATCCGGTGCTCGGTGCGGCGTGGATCGATGTTGGCCCGCTCCAGCAGGGAGACGGACTTCTCCAGCATGAGGCGCTGCTGGACGTCGAGTACGTCCGCCTCACGCGAGGAGTACCCGAAGTAGCCGGAGTCGAAGTCCGAGACGCCGTCCAGCACTCCGGCCCGTCTGACGTAGTCCGGCCGGGAGCTCTGGCTGTCCGGCACTCCGGCCGCCGCCAGGTCCGCGTCCGTCAGGTCCGTGATGACGCTTTCGGCGTCGGTCAGTCTCTTCCAGAACTCGTCGACGTCCTCCGCTTGGGGGAGCCGGCATTCCATCGCCACGATGGCGATCAGGTCGTCGTCCAGGTCGTCGTCACCGCTATGCGTGTTCATCCATGTCCGATCGAGTGCTGGGGCGCTTGGCGGCTTGCTGGAGGGAGCGGGAGCGTCTGGCCGACAGCACCCGGCGCCGCGCGGCGGCGCCGGTGGTGGCCGCCGCGGTGGTCGGCGCAGTGCCGCCGGGCTCCCGCGTCACGGCTTCGAGGAAGGCCCGCTGCGCGTTGAAGGAGGCGTGTTCGAAAAGTCGGACCAGCGGAAAGCGGAGGCCGAACTCGTCCTGGATCCGGGCGTGCAGGGCCACGATCGTCAGGGAGGTCCCTCCCAGGCTGAAGAAGGTGGACTCGCGGTCGGCCAGGCGCGTGGCGTCCTGGCCGGCCACGGACAGCCAGAGGCGTTCCAGCCGGCCGGCCACCGGCTGGTCCCCCTGCCGTGGCTCCCGCGCGGCACTGTCGGCGCGTCGGGCCCGGTTCTGGACGTGCTCCCGGGCGGCCTCGGTGAGCGTCCTGCGGTCGAGCTTCCCGTTGGGGAGCTTCGGCAGGTCGGAGCGGAACAGGAACACCGACGGGACCATGACGCTCAGCAGGCGCCCGCCGAGGTACCCGCGGAGGTCCGGCTCAGCCGTGGCGTCGCCCTCCACGATCGCGACGATGACCTTGGAGAAGCGGTCCTCCTGGGCGCACACGAAGACATCGCGGACGCTCGGGTGCGACTGGACCGCCGAGCGCACCTCCTGCAGCTCGATCCGGACACCCGCGATCTTGATCTGCTCGTCCGCCCGGCCGAGGACCTCCAGTTCCCCCTGGCGGGTCCGACGGCCGAGGTCGCCCGTGGGATAGGCGACGACGCGCGCCCCGCCGACCTGGATCTCCACGAAGGGCGAGACGATCCGGCCGTCGACCAGGTAGCCGTGCGAGGGATGGTCCGCCGCGATGAAGATCTGGCCGACCGCGTCGTCCGGGCACGGCTGCTTGTCGTCGTCCAGGACGTAGCTCCTGGAGTGCGGGAGGTTCCGACCCACCGGCTGGATGCCGGAGGCGGTGTTCCGCGGCACCCGGTAGAAGTGCTGGGCAAGTGTCGTCTCGGTCGGACCGTAGAGGTTCACCACCTGGCAGCGCGGAAAGAGGTCCCGCCAGCTGCTCACGAGCGCGCCGTCCAGGGGCTCGCCGGCGAAGAAGGCATGGCGGACGGACGGCACCGGCTCGATGCCCGCGGCTCCGGCCGTCCACAGCTTGGCCAGCGAGGGCACCAGGTGCAGGGCGGTGACCTGCTGGGACCGCAGGAATTCCACCACGCCGGCGGCGTCGAGGTGCAGGTCACCCGGAACGCACAGGGCGGCACCCGATACCAGCGGTGTCAGCGCGTCCCGGAACCACACGTCGAACGACAGGTTGGTGAGGTGGGCGAAGCGGTCGTCCGGTCCGACGGAGAACTCCTCGGACTGCCACTGCAGGAACAGGGAGAGGCCGGTGTGGCTGCCGATGATGGCCTTGGGGCTCCCCGTCGATCCGGAGGTGAACGCGACGTAGGCGTGGTCCTCGTCGTCGGTGGCCGGGTGGGCCCGCGGTCCGGACAGCACGGAGATCCGCTGCTGGTCCGAGCAGGAGACGGTCGCCCTGACCGCGCCGGACTCCACCATGGCCTTGCGCCGCAGCTCCGGCAGGGACTCGTCGATGAGCATGACGATCGCGCCTGCCATCCACACGGCGAAGACGGCCATGACCACCGCCGCGCTGCGCCGGCCGACGACGCCGACGACGTCGCCTCTGCCGATGCCCTGTTCCTCCAGTTCACCCGCCGTGCGCCGGGCGCGTGCCAGGAGGTCGGAGTAGGTGATCGATTCGGAGGGCGAGATGATCGCGGTCGAGAGGGCGTTCCTCTCGCACGCCCGCCGCAGCAGGGTGCCGACCGCCGGAACAGCCGTTCTCTCCATGCTACTTGTGGACCTGCTGGAAGGTCGCCAGCACGACCGCGGCGACCATGAACAGTGTGCCGAAGACCTTGTTCAGGGTCTTGACCTGGTTCTCGGTCTTCAGGCGGACCGCGACTCGGGATGCGAGCGCGGTGTATCCCGCCATCACCACGAGGTCGGTGAAGGCCATGGTCAGGGAGATGGCCAGGTACTGGGGTGCGAGCGCCGTCCCCGAGGTGATGAACTGGGGGATCACCGCCAGCATGAAGACGTAGATCTTGGGGTTGATCAGGTTCAGCGAGACGCCCTTGCTGATGATCTCGAAGACGCCGATGCGCGGCCGTTCCTGCTGGCCGATGGTGATGGGCGACGCCTTGGACAGCCACTGGGAGACGCCGAGGTAGAACAGGTAGGCAACGCCGGCCCATTTGAGCACGTTGAAGGCGATCGGTGACGCCTGGATCACCACGCCGAGCCCGACGACAATGACCAGGAAGACGGCCCACAGCCCGAGCACCAGGCCGACCACTCCCAGATAGCCGCGGCGGAAACCATAACTCAGGCCGTTGGACATGGAGAAGACCGAACCTGCGCCCGGCGACAGGGAGAATATCCAGGAGGCGGCGAAGCAGGTTATCCATACATCGATGGGCATGGCTTTGATCCCTCATCCGAGAAAGGTCGTGTGAGATCTCCGAAGGTCCCCCGGTGATCGGGCCACAGCCTATACAGACGATGCCGTCGATTCGAAAGGTGTTTCACCATGTGGATCCGGCGCCAGTTCTTCCGGATTTAGTCACGGATTCAACTTGACGGGGTTCCAAATATGTATTTCCCGCTTAATATCGTGCGCATGTCAATTACATAAAAGCGCAAAAGGCATGCGTGGTCGCGGCGGCTCAGGACGTGCTGTCCGCCGTCTCGGCCGGGGCCGCGGAGTCGGAGGCCTGTTCCGGCGCACGCCGGAGCGGCACCGTCCCGCCCGAGGGCCACAGGCTGCTGACCGCGATCCCCGCGATGACCAGGAGAGCGGCTAAACCGGTGCTCGGCGTCATCCGCTCGCCCTGGGCCGCCCAGGCGGTGGCCATGCCGAAGATCGGGATGGCCAGGGCGTACGGGGCCACCGCTCCGGTGCCGTACGCCCGGATCAGGTAGCCCCAGGCCGCGTAGCCGAACAGGGTCGCGGCCCAGGCCACGTAGACCGTCGAGGCGATTCCGGTGAACGTGATGCCGCGCAGCGCGTCGAGGTCCTGGTGAACGCCCTCGAAGGTGCCGGACAGGAGCAGCAGGGGGATCGGCGGTACCGCGCTCACCCACACCATGAAGCGGAACATGTCCGGTGGGCCGGCCTTGCGGGTGGCCACGTTCGCCAGGCCCCAGCACACGCCCGCCGCGATGATCAGCAGGAACGCCTTCAGCGGCACCGAACCGCTGCTGGACGCCCCCACCATGACGATCCCGCAGGCCGCGATCCCCAGTCCCACCAGCTGGGCCCGCCGCGGCCGTTCGCGCAGGAGCACCGCGGCGAAGGCGACCGTGAGGACCGCCTGCACCTGGAGGACCAGCGAGGACAGACCGGCCGGCATGCCCGCCTTCATGCCGATGAACAGCAGGCTGAACTTCATCACGCCCAGGACCAGTCCCACGGTCAGCACCCACCGCCAGGCCACCCGGGGGCGGCCCACCAGGAAGACGGCGGGCAGCGCCGCCAGCAGAAAGCGCAAGGCGGAGAAGAGCAGCGGCGGGAAGTCCTTCAGGCCGACGTCGATGACGACGAAGTTGGCCCCCC
The DNA here is from genome assembly GCF_042510955.1 of Streptacidiphilus cavernicola. Classification (NCBI taxonomy): domain Bacteria; kingdom Bacillati; phylum Actinomycetota; class Actinomycetes; order Kitasatosporales; family Streptomycetaceae; genus Streptacidiphilus; species Streptacidiphilus cavernicola. The sequence goes on along the minus strand of NZ_JBHFAB010000014.1, from coordinate 94,689 downwards.
AGATCGCGGCGACCACCAGAGCCAGGGCGGCATGGAGAGGCTTCATGCGGGACGTCCGTCCGGGGTGCGGTTCACAGGGAGTCATGAGATCAGCCCGGTTCCCCGCACCACCAGCGAAATCTGCTTCAACCCCCCCTTTAGCATGGCTACATGCTGAACCTCAGCCGCCTTCAAGCGCTCCAGGCCGTCGCGACCCACGGCTCCATCACCGGTGCGTCGGCCGCCCTGGGGTACACGCCCTCCGCGGTGTCCCAGCAGATCGCCAAACTGGAGCGGGAGACCCGCACCGAGCTGCTGGAACGGCAGGGTGGGCGGATCTTCCTCACCCCGGCGGCGCATGTGCTGGTCGGGGCCGCCCGGGACGTGCTGTTCACGCTGGAGCAGGCGGAGGCACGACTGGAGGAGCAGCGGGCCACCCCCGCCGGCCGCCTGCTGATGGCGGGTTTCCCCACGGCCTGCCACGGACTGCTGCCCGCCGTCCTGGCGGCGCTGGCCGAGCACCGGGAGCTGGACAGCCGACTGGTGGAGGCGGACCCGCACCACGTCCTGGAGCTGGTCGTAGCAGGCGAGGCGGACTTGGGCGTCGTCCACGACTGGCACAACACGCCCCTGGTGCTGCCGGCGTCGCTGAGCCGGGCCCGGATCGGGGTGGACGTCGCCGACGTGCTGCTTCCCGCGGGCCACCGGCTGTCGGCACTCGTCGTGCTGTCCCCGGCGGACCTGGCCGACGAGCGCTGGATCAGCCAGCAGCCCGGTTCGATGTGCCACGACTGGCTCCAGCGCACCTTCGCCGAGGAGGGCGTCGAGCCGCGGATCGGCTACTCGGTGGGGGAGTACCAGTCCCAGATGGCGCTGCTCGCCGCCGGACTCGGCGTGGCACTGGTCCCCAGGCTGGGACGGGGCCTGGTGCCCGAGGGCGTCCAGGTGGCCGCGCTGCACCCCCGGCCGTGGCGGCGGATCTGGGCGGTGTGGCGCACCCCCATGTCCGATCGCCCGGCGGTACGCGCGGCGCTCGCCGCCCTCACGGACCAGTGGGCGGCGCAGGGTTCGGCCGAGCCGTCCGGCGGAACGGGCCGGCTCGTTTCCTGAAGAAAGCAGCTCCGGAACCGGCGAGTGGCCTGCGACAACCCCGTACAGGGAGCAGCCCGTTCCGGCCGCAGCCGATAGCTCATCATTTCGTATACTGAGACCGCCCCTTGATGCCCGTAGGTCGATGCATGACAGTGATGGCGAAATCAGGGGGGAAGCAGCCGGCGCATTCGCGCCCATTAATTGCGAGACGCCGTTCCGTATTTGGCAGCCGCATATTTCATCTCACATTCCGGGTCCATCCGGCAGTCTTCTGTCAGTGAACCGGTGGCGTCGTCATGCCCGTTTCTGGGAATTCCAGGGGCTTTGCCGCGCAATCCGACTGACTCTCCAAAGCCGAAAGGAGCGTCTGCCGAATGGCAGCCGACACGTCCACCTTCCGCTCTCTCGACACCTCCCGGGGCGCCGTGCTGGAGCGGCTCCGCCCAGTGCTCCGCAAGCCGCACCTGGCGGACGTCAGCCGCTGTGCGGTGCGTCTGCAGGAGGCCCTGCCGGACCGCGAGAACCTCGACCGCAACATCGTCATGGTCGCCTACGGCGGCGGCAAGGACAGCTCGTACACGGTTGCGTTCGTCCGCAGCGTGCAACTGGTCCTGCACCGGATCTACGGCTCCACCTTCCGGTTGCGGGTCGCCACCAACCGGCACGCCGGCATGCCGCGCGCGACGATGGAGAACATCGACCGCGCCTACCGGGCGCTGGGCCTGCACGAGGACCCCGACTGCGAACTGCTGCTGATAGACGGCACGCAGGTCCGGCCCTTCGACGTGGACCTCCCGCAGAGCCCCGACGTCGTGGAGCGCAACCGCGTCGACATCCTGATGACCGGTCACCGCACCTCCGGCGACGCCCGCCCGACCTTCTGCAACGCCTGCAACCTCAGCATGGTCAACTCCTTCGGCCTGGCCGCCGGGTACGGCGAGGGCGTCGATCTGATCATCACCGGTGACTCCCAGCGCGAGCAGCGCGACTACTACCTCTGGGTCACCCGGCTGGCCCGCCGGTTCGGCCTCCGGCCCCCGGCCGCCGAGCGCACCGGCTTCAAGGGCTTCCTGGGCTCCCTGAACCGGATCTCGCAGGCGTACTTCACCGACATCCACGGCGCCGACGCCCCCGAGACCGTGGCCGAACACGCCGTCACCACCGACGTCCGCCCCGGACTGCAGTTCTTCTCCATCTACGACGACACCGCCTACGCCTCGGGGGACCACTGGGAGCTGCTGACCGGCACCCTCGGCTTCTCCTTCGACGACATCGCCTTCAGCTTCACCGAGTCGGACTGCGGCAACCCCGCGCTCATGGCACACCTGCGGGCGCTGAAGACCGAGCGGTGCTTCGGCCGGACCTACGCCGAGGGACTGGAGGAGTACGTCGACTTCGCCGTCTCGCTGATGCACCAGAAGGAGTTCCCCCCGGTCCTGGTCGACATCATGCGCAAGCGGTACGCGGGCGAGGACGCCTCCGAGCGCATGCGGACCGCCATGGACGCCTACGCGCTGGAGGCCTACGGGCTGACCGAGGAGCAGCTGGTCGCCGTCGTCCACGCCCCGTTCACCGAGAAGGGCGCGGGCCTGGACCGCTACCTGCTGCGTGAGCAGGCCGACCTGGTCGACCGGGTCCAGGAGATCCACGCGCTGCTCTCCGGAGAGGACGCCGACGACGCCGGCCGCGACCTGACCGCCCGGCTGGAGCGCGCCAGCGGCCTGTCCCTGAAGCAGTTGCGCACCCTGTACGGCAGCTCGCTGCGGCCCGCGTCGGTGACACCCGCCCCCGGCGAGCTCATCGACGCGATCCTGGAGGGCGATCCGCACAAGAAGGTCATCCTCACCCGGCACGAGGCGGCCGGAGAGCTGGTCTCCGAACTGCTGTCGGGCCGGTGAGTCAGGTGAGCCAGGTGAGCGGACCGTTGGCCGGAGCCTTCGTCCAACTCGGCGCCACCCGGGACGGCCTGGACCCCTACCTGTCCTGCGCCCGTCGGCGCGGGCTGCCCGCGGTGCTGGTGGAGACTCCGGCCTACCTGCGGTGGCGCCGGGCCCTGGGCCGCCAGCCGTTCGACCTGGAGGTCCCGGTCGAACAGCCGCAGGACGCCGCCCGGGTGCGGGCGGCACTGGCCGCCGCCCGGGTGCGGCCCAGCCTGCTGCTCACCGGGTTCGAGCGCTACGCCCAGGCCGGATTCGAGCTGGCCCGCAGCCTGGAAGCCGCTCCATGGCCGCAGTGCGGAGCGGAGTTCCGCCCGCTGGACAAGCAGCGGCAGCGCGAGGCCCTGGCCGCGTCCTGCGCCGGGCTGCCCCAGCCCCGCTTCGCCCTGGTGGCGGCCGGTCGACCGGTCGAGGACCTGGGCTACCCGCAGGTGCTCAAGCCGGTCGACGGCGGCGGCGGACTCGGCGTGCTCCTCGCCGACAGCCCTTCGGCGGCGGCCCGCGCCCTGGCCCGCATCGCCGCGCTGAGCAACTACGGGGGAGGCGCGTTCACGGCCGTCATGGCCGAAGAGTTCGTCAAGGGCCCCGAGGTCTCGCTGCAGGGCATCGCCTACCAGGGCGAGCCCGTGCTGCTGAGCGTCTGCGAGAAGATCACCGCTCTGGAAGAGGTCGCGGACGACCCCGACCTGCGGGGCTTCCGCGAGGTCGGACACGTGGCCCGACCGGGCACCACCGCCACCGCGGACCTGCGGGAGCTGGCGCGGCTCTGCCTGGCCGCCACGGGATACCGGCAGGGGCCCTTCCACGTGGACGCCATCCTCGGCGGAGCCGGCCCCGTCTTCGTAGAGATGGGCTTCCGGCTCTCCGGCGGAGGTCTGGTCTCCCTGGTCGAGCAGGCGACCGGCACGGACTGGGCGGCGGAGGTCTTCCGGGTCCATCTCGACGGCACCGCACCGAGGTTGGGCCAGTCCCGGCCCGGGAGCGGCGCAGCGGGCCAGGTCGCCGTGGTCTCGGCCGCGGAACTGGACGCCGCGGCGGCCCTGGCCGGTCCGGGCATCTCCGTACAGGTCCAGCCCAGTGCCGCACCGCCCACCGACGGCCTGTCCGCCGCCGACCTCGACGTGCTGGGTTCCGACCTGATGCGGCACACCGGCAGCATCGGCCGGGTCGTCCTGGTCGGCGGCCGGCCCGACGAGATCCACCGCCGTCTCGAGTCGCTCGTGCTGACCCGGAAGGCAGGCTGACCGCCCGTGTGCCGTCTGATCCTCGCCCACGGCGCCTTCTCCGTGCCCGCCGTCCTGGACGCCGCCGTCGCCATGAGCACTGGCCGAACCGCCGACCACGACGGCCCGACGCAGGTCCATCCGAACGGATGGGGCGCGGTCTGGAGCGCCGCCGACGCCCCGCACGGGTTCGGCGTCCACCGGGACGTCCGCCCGCTGGCCGAGAGCCTGGACGACTCACCGCTACCGGGCATCACCACCGGCTTCCTCGCCGTGCACGCCAGGCACGCCACCCTGGCCAGGAACAGCGGTCTGACGTGCACTCACCCGCTGGAACGGCCCGGTCCGGCGCCCTGGTGGTTCATGCACAACGGCTTCCTGCCCACCGTCCACCGCAATCTGGGCCTGCCCGCCTCGCGGTTCGACTCCCGGGAGTACTTCGACTGGGTGGTCCCCCACGGGGCCGACCGGCTCGACGAGACGCAGACCCTGGAGCGCCTGGCCGCCATCGAACCCGGCGGTAGCTCCGGGAACGCCATCGTGGTCAACCCCCGCGCCGCCTACGTCATCCACTGGAGCCCTCCGGACGTCGCAGCACCCCGCTACTTCGCGATGTCGCTGCTGCAGACCCCGGACTTCACCGTGGTCGCCTCGGAGGTCGTCCCGGAACTCGCCCCGGCCGGGAGCTGGACCCCGCTGAAGCCCGGCAGCGTCCTGGAGATCCCGCTGCCACCCGGCCACCGCCGGCAGAACCACCCACAGAGCCAGCCGCAGAACCGCCAAGGAGACGAGCACCATGCAGTCCTCTGACAGCTGGGACCGCGTCGTCATCGACGCCGGTGCCACCCGCCCGGACTTCCACCTGCTGCGCGACCTCGTGCACGGTGACGTCGCCGTCGTCGTGCTGCGCAACCTGCTGCCCGCACAGGTGTTCAGCGACAACCTCGCCCGTCTGGGGACGCTCTTCGACAGCGCCTCCACCACCGCGTACGCCAATGGCAGCCTCACTACCGTGGGCCCCTACCTCGCCAAGTACCTCGACCGGCTGGACGACTACTTCACCGCGGCCAAGGAGGCCGACGCCCGGCTGGGCGACGTCTCCTTCGACCTGGCCGAGCAGGTCCGCACGGCGCTGCGCGAAGGCTTCGGCCTCACCGCCCTCGAACCGGCCCGGGAACCGGACGGGAGGGAGTACGCGCCCTCGGTGGTGCGCATCCACGCCGACGGGGTACGCAACCCGCTCCACAACGACAACATCATGCGGGACGCGGCGGGCACCGGGATCGTCCTGGCCGAGCTGGCCCACCAGCTCAGCTGCGTGGTCTGCCTGCAGGAGTGCGACGAGGGCGGCGAACTGAAGATCTACCGCAAGTCCTGGGAGCCGGAGGACGAGCAGCACAAGGTCCCCGGCCACCTCGGCTACCGGCAGGAGGCCGTCTCCGGCGCCGCCTGCCACGCGTTCAAGCCCAGGGCGGGCGACGTCTACCTGATCAACCCGACCCGCTTTCACGAGATCGAGCGGGTGTCCGGCTCGGACCGCCTGACCATGGGTTTCTTCCTCGGCTTCGCCAGCGACCGGCTCGACTCGGCGGTGGTGTGGGGATGAGCGGCGCCCCGGTGAGCGAGACGTCCGCGGCGGTCCGGCTCCAGACACAGCTCGACGAAGGCGGTGCCCGCTACCGGGTGATCGAGCACGCGCCCGAGGGCCGGACCGACGTGGTCAGCGAAATGCGCGGCCACCCCGTGGGGCAGGCGGCGAAGTGCATCGTCGTCCGCACCAAGGTCACCAAGAAGACCAGCCGGTACGTGCTGGCGGTGGTCCCCGGCGACCGGCGGGTGGACCTGGACCGGATCCGCGAGCTCTGCGAGGCGCGCAGCGCCTCCTTCGCCGACCCGGAGACGGCGGAACGGCTGACCCGGAGCGTCAGCGGGTCCATCGTTCCGTTCTCCTTCGATCCGGCGCTGGAACTGCTGGTCGACCCGGACCTGCTGGGCCACTCCGAGATCTACTTCAACGCGGCGACACTCGACCGCTCCCTGGCCCTGGACACCCAGGACTACCTACGGATCGCCCGCCCCACGCTGGAGCGCATCGCCGAACCGGTGGACGGGCCGCAGGGGTGACGCGACTCGTCGATGCTCTCGCACGAGCCGCCATCGCCCAGAAATGACGAAAGCCCCTGGTGGGGGGCTGTTCGTACTGCTGGTGTCCGAGGGGGGACTTGAACCCCCACGCCCCGAAGGGCACTAGCACCTCAAGCTAGCGCGTCTGCCATTCCGCCACCCGGACCGGGTGGTCATCGCGGCGTTGCCGTCGCGCTGACGTGGATAACCATAGCAAAGATCAGCCGTGGTTCCGAACGGGTTCCTGGTCGCGCGACCTGCGGTGATGCGGGGTGGGGGTTGGGGTTCCGGGCGGCAGGAGAGAGGATGGCCGGGATCATGCCGGTGCGTGCTCCGGGCGTGGAGCGGGGGCGGGCGGCGACGAGGACGAGAGGTGGCACAGCGTGAGCGAGACGAATCCGAGCCGGTCGGGCGGTCAGGTCGGTCAGGGCGGTCAGGTCACCGGCGAGAGCGAGGTCGCCGACCTGTGTCGGGAGCTCATCCGGATCGACACCAGCAACTACGGCGACGGGTCGGGGCCCGGTGAGCGCGCCGCCGCCGAGTACGTGGCGGGGAAGCTCGCCGAGTTCGGCCTGGAGCCGCAGATCTTCGAGTCGGCGAAGGGCCGGGCCAGCACCGTGGCCCGGATCGCGGGCGAGGACCCGTCCCGTCCGGCGCTGCTGATCCACGGGCACACCGACGTGGTCCCGGCGAACGCCGACGACTGGACCCACCACCCGTTCGCCGGGGAGATCGCCGACGGCTGCGTCTGGGGCCGCGGCGCGGTCGACATGAAGGACATGGACGCGATGACCCTCGCCGTGGTCCGCGACCGGCTGCGGACCGGGCGCAAGCCCCCGCGCGACATCGTGCTGGCCTTCCTCGCGGACGAGGAGGCCGGCGGTGTCTACGGGGCGCACCACCTGGTCGACAAGCACCCGGGCCTGTTCGAGGGCGTCACCGAGGCGATCGGCGAGGTCGGCGGCTTCTCCTTCACCGTCAACGAGAACCTGCGCCTCTACCTGGTGGAGACCGCGGAGAAGGGGATGCACTGGATGCGCCTCACCGTGGACGGCACCGCCGGGCACGGCTCGATGACCAACAACGACAACGCCATCACCGAGCTGTGCGAGGCGGTGGCCCGGCTCGGACGGCACAGGTTCCCGGTGCGGGTGACCAAGAGCGTCCGGCACTTCCTGGACGAGCTGTCCGACGCGCTCGGGATCGAGCTGGACCCGGAGGACATGGACTCGGTGCTGGAGCGGCTCGGCGGCATCGCCAAGCTGATCGGCGCGACGCTGCGGAACACCGCGCAGCCGACCATGCTCGGCGCCGGCTACAAGGTGAACGTGGTCCCCGGCCAGGCCACCGCGCACGTCGACGGGCGCTACCTGCCGGGCCTCAAGGACGAGTTCGAGGCCGAGCTGGACCGGGTCCTCGGCCCGCGGATCCGCCGCGAGACGGTGCACGCGGACCGGGCGGTGGAGACCGACTTCGACGGCGCGCTGGTCGAGGCGATGCAGCTGGCGCTGAAGGCGGAGGACCCGATCGCCAGAGCCGTCCCCTACTGCCTCTCCGGCGGGACGGACGCCAAGTCGTTCAGCGAGCTGGGCATCCGCTGCTTCGGCTTCGCGCCGCTGCGGCTGCCGCCGGAGCTGGACTTCGCCGGGATGTTCCACGGGGTGGACGAGCGGGTGCCGGTGGACGGTCTGGAGTTCGGGGTCCGGGTGCTGGACCGGTTCATCGACGCCTGCTGAGACCTGGTCCGGCCGGGCCGGACGAGCACGGCGCGGGGCGCCGGGCCGAGTACGGGGCAGGGCCCGCCGCTTCCTCCGGATGGGGGAGCGGCGGGCCTTTCGCATGTCCTGTGCCCGAACGGGTGGGACAGATGGGACGAGCGATTCACCAGAACGCCGAAATTCGATTCCAGGTCGCTCTGCTGTCCGAATCGATCACCGCTGCGAGTGAATGACTGAACCTACTAGTACCCCGTTTGCCGCAGTCTCGTTCACTCATATGCAGCCCGCCGAACGGGCTGCCACGTCGACCAGGAGGACATTATGCAGGTCAAGAAGATCGCCGCGGTTGCCGCGGTCACCGGTGGTCTGGTTCTCGCCGGCGCGGGTGCCGCGTCTGCTCACGGATCGTCCGCCGAGGGCGCTGCCTGGGGTTCCCCGGGGGTCCTCTCCGGCAACACCATCCAGGTGCCGATCCACATTCCGGTGAACGTCTGCGGCAACACCATCAGCGTGATCGGGCTGCTCAACCCGGCCTTCGGCAACAGCTGCCAGAACTTCTGAGCGTTTCCCGGATGAATCCGGGCCTCTAGTCAACGCAGTCCCGGGAGGGCGTTTTCCGCGCCCCCCGGGACCGCGTCGTTCGCCAGGAGTAGTCCCCATCGGTCTCGGGTCACTCGGACGAATGAAAGGCGTGGGACGCCATGAACCGCGACCGCGCGCTCTCGTTACGTGAGACGTCACGTGAGTGCAGGTCATAGGTGCTCGTACGGAAACACAGAGACAAGACGAACTGAGGGCAGGCAAGCCAATGCGACAAGCTGCCAGGCGCGGACTACTCACGGTCATGGCGACCGGGAGCGTCCTCGCATCCACCGCGGGTTACGCCTACGCGGACGCCGGAGCCGCGGGTGCGGCCGCCGACTCGCCGGGCGTCGGATCCGGCAACAACGTGCAGGTCCCGATCGACGTCCCGGTGAACGTCTGCGGCAACACGATCAACGTGGTCGGGCTGCTCAACCCGGCCTACGGCAACAACTGCGGCAACGGCGGCAGCGGCCACCAGGGCGGCAGCGGCGGCTCCGGCAGCGGCGGCTCCGGTCACGGGAGCGGCGGCCACCAGAGCGGCACCGGCGGCGGCTCCGACCGGAGCGGCAGCGCGGGCGGCGGGTCCGGCGCCGGGGCCCAGGGGGGCAGCCACGGCTCGCCCGGCGTGGGCTCGGGCAACACCGTGCAGACCCCGGTCACCCTGCCGGTGAACCTCTGCGGCGACTCGGTCAGCGTCATCGGCCTGGTCAACCCCGCCTTCGGCAACCAGTGCGCTTCGCACAGCGGTCCGGGCCACTCCACCCCGCCGAAGCACTGCGGCTGCTCCACCCCGCCGAGCGTCCACCACAACCCGCCCCCGCCGCCGGCCACCGTGCCGCCGAAGAAGGTGACCACCACGGAGGCGCCCCCGCCGCCGCAGACCGTGCTGGCCTCCACCGGCGCGGACGCCAACACCCTGCTGCTGGCCCCGGCCGGCGCGGTGATGGCGCTCGGCGGGCTGCTGCTCTACCGCCGCTCGCGGGTGGCCCGGCGCTGAGCCGTCCGCACGGCGCGGTGCCTACCGCGGACGAGGGCGGCGCGCACCGGACGGTTCCGGTGCGCGCCGCCCTCGTCCGCGAGGACCTCAGTCCATCAGCGGGGACCAGGTGCGGACCTGGCGGATGATCTTGCGTCGCAGCACCACCTTGCGCCGCCCGTCCGGGAACAGCCGCAGCCGGTCGAGCTCCCAGTGGCCGTACTCCGCCTCTTCGGTCAGCAGCCGCCGGGCCTCGTTGCGGGAGACGTCCCTGGCGAGCAGCAGCGAGCGGAACTCGTATTCGGGCTGTTGGACGATCTTCGGTGCGGCCAAGTCTCTTCCTCCTGCAGAACGCTCCCGGGTCAGCCTACGTCGCTCGGGCACGGGGCCGGTACGGGCTTTTTCCACCGCCCCCGTGCACGGGTGATGCCCAGTCCGAGGCCGGTTCATGGCGTCGGGACCACTCGATTACTCGTGCGGGCCCATGGAAAAGCGGTGCAGTTCGGCTTGAATCGGGCGCGCGCGGGCAACTTCAGTGCACTGCGGGCCCAACAGCGGATAGCGTCAGCACCATGCCTGATGTCGCGCAGCCCACCATCGCCGAGGTACGTAGCGCCGCCGAGGCGGTGAAGGCCGCCATCGACCGCCATCTGGCCGCTGTCGAGGCCCGTACCGGGGAGAACGACCCCGGCGTCGCCACCGCCTACGCGGCGCTGGCGGAGGCCGCCGACGCCTATGACGAGGTCCTCTACGACACCTACGACGAGGTCACCCCGTTCGAGGTGCCGCACGACAGCGATCTCTCCCAGTACGCCGACCCGGACGACCCGGAGGCGATCAGCGTGCTGATCCGCCGGGACTACCTGATCTCCGACCCGCTGCGGCTGCGGGCCGCCGCGCTGCGGATCGACGGCACCACGGCCGCCGACCCGGGCCCGGTCTCGGCCAGCGTGTCGAGCGCCCTCGGCGCGCTGTTCGGCGAGTACGAGCCGGACGAGATCGCCTCCCGGGCCGAGGAGTTCGGCCTGGAGGAGGGCGACTCCACGCTCTGGGTCACCGCGGCGGACCCGGCCGAGCCGGGGGACTGGCTGGCCGAGCCCTTCGACGAGGCCGACCCCGACCTGTTGATCTGCCGCTTCGACGTCAGCGAGGTCTACGACGACGAGCTGGAGTCGCTCGACCCCGAGCACTGACCCCCTCGCGGGGCGAGCCCTAGTCGTCCAGCTCGGCGGCCTGCTCGGCCAGGATGCCGCGCAGCCGGGTGGTCCTGGCCTGGGCCGGGACCGACGCCACCGCCTGGGCCAGGGCGGGCCCGACCGCGTGGACCACGGAGAGGTGCTGCTCGGCCCGGCTGAACGCGGTGTAGACCCACTGCCGGGTCAGCTCGCTCGCGGCGTCGGGCGCGAGCAGCACCACTACGCCGGGCCAGCGCCGTCCGACCGCCTGGTGCGCGGTCAGCGCCCACCCGTGCCGGACCGAGCCGACCTGCTCCCGGCCCACCCGGACCTCCTCGCCCTCGCACTCCAGCAGCAGCCCCTGCGGGCCGCCCGCCCGCACCGTGCCGGGACGGGCGGTGCCCGGTGCGGGGGAGTGGACCACGAGGTCGCCCGGGTCGAAGCCGCCGAAGGCACCGGGGCCGGGGTTGAAGCGCTGCTTGAGCGCCGCGTTCAGGGCACGGGTCCCGGCGGGGCCGCCGTGACCCGGCGTCAGCACCCTTACCTGCTCGGCCGGGATGCCGAGGGCGCGCGGGATGGAGTCGCCCACCAGCTGCAGCGCGCGGTGCACCGCCTCGGTGCCGTCCTTGGCCGTGACGATCACGACCTCCTTGTCCGGCGCCTCGACCGGCAGCAGCTCGCCGACGCCGACACCGGACGCCAGCTCGCCGATCGGCCCGAAGTCGGGCGTGCGGGAGACCACGACCGGGAAGGTCTTGGCAGCCAGCAGGTCGGCGAAGACCCGGCCGGGACCGGCCGACCACAGTTCGGCGGGGTCGCCACTGAGGACCAGGCGGCAGCCGTCGGCGACCGACTCGACCAGGGTGGCGGCGGACTCCACGTCCAGCGCGGGGGCGTCGCAGACGACCAGCAGGTCCAGGTCCAGGGTGCCGTCGGGGGAGCGGCCGGGGCCCTCGGCGTCGGAGAGCAGCCCGGTCAGCGTCACCGCGTGCTCGTCGGCGAGACGGTTCCGGCCGTCGGCGGTCGCGGCGGCGATCCAGGCCCGCAGCCCGAGCGCGCGGGCGGCGCGGACCAGCGCGACCGGCTCGGCGCGGGCGGCGGTGCCGCCGGTGTGCAGGACCAGCCCGGCTTCGGCGACGGCACGGAGGAGCGCGGCGGCGGAGGGGGAGGGCGCGGCGGTGGCCGCGGCGGACCAGTCGAGGGGGGCGGGGTCGGTCTCCTCGGCGGTGCCGCTCTCGTCGGGGTTGTCGGTCGGGGAAGGGGTGGGGTCGCCCTCGAAGGTGGAGTGCAGGCGGGCCAGGCCGTCGGCGAGGCTGTCCTCGGCCAGCGCCAGCCGGTCCAGGGCGAGCAGGACCCGGGTCGGGGGGTTGTCGTCCTCGTCCTCGTCCGCCTGGGCGTTGGCGGTGGGGCGGTGGCCGCCGGGCTCCGGCACCTCTTCCTGGAACGGCATCACCGAGCCGTCGCCGCCCTCGCCGAGGATCGCCGCCAGGGCGGTGCCCGCGTCGGGCACACCCTGCTTCTCCAGGCCGGTGTTGACGTCGGTCAGTTCCACGGCGGTGTGCCCGCGCAGGGCCGCGCGTTCCAGCAGCCAGACCGTGAGGGCCTGCGCCCGGCGCGGGTCGTCCGGCCCGCAGGCACCGCCGAGCAGCCCGCGCGCGAAGCCGTCCGCGTGCTCGGGACGGACGCCGGGGACGCCGAGGACGGCCCAGGGGTTCTCCCGCAGCAGCGTGGCGGCGCTTTCGCCGAGGGCGGCCACGGTCGCGGTCACCAACTCCGCGGGGGCGCCACCGGCGGCGAGCACCTCGGCAACGGCCCGCAGCGTGGACGCCTGCGGCGCGGGGGCCTGCGGCGCAGCGGGGTGAGCTGCGGCGGGGGTGCGGGTTGGGTCCGTTCCGACCGTGCTTCGGGGGGTGTTGCCGGCAGCGCTCCGGGGGTCGTCGCTGCCGCCGGGGCCGGTGGGCGCGTTGGCGTGGGTGGGTCCGCCTCCGGCGGAGGGGTCCTGGCCGGACCGGGTCCGGCCACCGTCGGCCCCGACCCCGGCACCTGCACCGGCCGGCGGCGTGCCTACCGCGCGGATCGCTTCCGCGAGTTGCTCCGTCGACGGCCGGACGGCGTCGGTGCCCTCCGTACCGCCCGCGGCGTCGGTGACCTCCGCGCCCTCGGCGTCGTCCACACCGTCCGTGTCGTCCTCGGCGGCCGGGCGTGGCTTCGGGGGGACCGGGGGCAGGATGCCCGTCCCTCCGTCGATCGCCCGCATCGCCTTGGCCAGTTGCTCCATGGACGGCCGCGCCGCAGGTGCCCCGCCCCCGCCCGTCTCGGGCCCCGCCTCGGGCCCCGCCCCGGACCCCGCCCCCGCGTCCGTGGGGGTCGTCGGTGTCGTCGTCGGCTCGACGCTCACAGCGCGCTCCAGTCGTGGTCGGGATAGAAGTGGATCGGCGCGGAGATCTCGTCCAGCGCTCGGCAGATCTCCTCGGGGAGCGTAAGCGACTCCACTGACAGCGCCGCCGCGAGCTGCGCCGCGTTCCGGGCGCCGACGATCGGGGCGACCACGCCGGGCCGGTCCCGCACCCAGGCCAGGGCGACCTGCAGCGGAGTCGCGCCGAGCCCGTCCGCCGCGGTGGCGACCGCGTCGACGATCCGCCGGCCCCGCTGGTCCAGGTAGGGCTGGACGAACGCGGCGAGGTACGGGGACGCGCCGCGCGACTCCGCCGGAGTCCCGTGCCGGTACTTGCCGGTCAGCACGCCGCGTCCCAGCGGGGAGGCCGCGAGCAGCCCCATGTCGCTGTCCACCGCGGCCGGCAGGACCTCGCGCTCTATTCCCCGCTGCAGCAGCGAGTACTCCATCTGGGTGCTGGCCAGGGGCATCCGACCGGGCACCGCGCGCTGCCAGGTGGCGGCCTTCGCCAGCTGCCAGCCGCAGAAGTTGGACACCCCGACGTAGCGGGCCCGGCCGGAGGAGACGGCCAGGTCCAGCGCGTGCAGGGTCTCGTCGGTGGGCGTGCCGGGGTCGAACGCGTGCACCTGCCACAGGTCCACGTAGTCCGTCCCCAGCCGCCGCAGCGAGGCGTCCAGCGCCGAGAGCAGGTGCCCGCGCGAGCCGTCGAAGCGGCGGTCCGCGTCCGGGACGCTGCCCGCCTTGGTGGCGATCACCAGGTCGGCCCGGGGCACGAACTCCTCGATCAGGCGCGAGAGCAGGTACTCCGCGCCCCCGTCCGCGTAGACGTCGGCGGTGTCGACCAGGTTGCCGCCGGCCTCGACGAAGGTCTTGAGCTGTTCGGCCGCGTCGAGTTCGTCCATGTCCTGGCCCCAGGTCATGGTGCCGAGACCGAGCCGGGAGACGCGCAGCCCGGTCCGACCCAGATGTCGCAGTTCCATGACCGGTGAGCGTAGTGGCCGAGGGGTCGGATGCGACGCAGGCCACAGGAGCGTACTCGTCAGTAGCTTGATGGGTCGCGCCGGGCTACAGTCACCGTGACGCCCACACCATCGGAGGCAGCACCGTGCGACTCGGCATCAATCTCGGCTACTGGGGCCTCGGCAACGACGCCGACAACATCGCCGTCGCCCAGGAGGCGGACCGGCTCGGCTTCGCGGTCTGCTGGGCCGCCGAGGCATACGGTTCGGACGCCGCGACCGTCCTGGCCTACGTCGCCGCCAAGACCGAGCGGATCGACGTCGGCTCGGCGATCTTCCAGATCCCGGCCCGCACGCCCACCATGACCGCGATGACCGCGGCCACCCTGGACACCCTCTCCGGCGGCCGGTTCCGGCTCGGCCTCGGGGTGTCCGGGCCGCAGGTCTCCGAGGGCTGGTACGGCGTCAAGTTCGACAAGCCGCTGGCCAGGACCCGCGAGTACGTGGAGATCATCCGCAAGGCGATGGCCCGCGAGCGGGTGGTCCACGACGGCGCCAACTGGACCCTGCCGCTGCCCGGCGGACCGGGCAAGCCGCTGAAGCTGACGGTGCATCCGGTGCGCGAGCACATCCCGCTCTACATCGCCGCGATCGGCCCGAAGAACCTGGAGCTGACCGGCGAGATCGCCGACGGCTGGCTCGGCATCTTCTTCGCCCCCGAGCAGGCCGAGCTCTCCCTGGAGCACCTCACCGCCGGACGCGCCAAGGCCGGGAAGACCCTGGACGGCTTCGACATTGCCCCCAACGTCCCCATCGCGGTCAGCAGCAGCAACAAGCCCGAGGACCTGGAGGCGGCCGGCAACCTGTTCCGCCAGTACACCGCCCTCTACGTCGGCGGCATGGGCAGCAAGGAGCAGAACTTCTACAACCGGATCGCCCGGCGGATGGGCTACGAGCAGGCCGCCGACGAGATCCAGGAGAAGTACCTGGCCAAGGACTACGCGGGCGCGGCGGCGGCGGTCCCGCAGCAGCTGATCGACTCCACCACGCTGATCGGCACCCGCGACCGGCTCGCCGACCGGCTCCAGGCCTTCGCCGCCGCCGGGGTCACCACCCTGAACCTCTCCCCGGGGGGATTCGGCAACACTCTCGAAGAGCGGGTGCTGGCCCTCCGGACCGCCGTGGAGGCTCTGGAGCACGCCGGGCTGGCGTGACCTGACTGGCCATGGCCGCCGGTCGCAAGCGTGCCCGTGCTGCCCGGACGACCATCGGTCAGCGTCGCGCGCACCCCGGCCAGATCGCCCGCTGAACACACGGAGCCCCACCTTCCTCCGGGAGGGTGGGGCCTTTCTGCGTTTACGGACCGTGGCAGCCCGGCCTGACTGTCTGTCACAGGGAGGCCAGTAGCTCCGCCACCTCGGGCACGTCCC
This sequence comes from Streptacidiphilus cavernicola, assembly GCF_042510955.1. Classification (NCBI taxonomy): domain Bacteria; kingdom Bacillati; phylum Actinomycetota; class Actinomycetes; order Kitasatosporales; family Streptomycetaceae; genus Streptacidiphilus; species Streptacidiphilus cavernicola. Next base: position 79,096 of record NZ_JBHFAB010000014.1, on the reverse strand, counting down.
CGAACCCCCGGAGGCGGTCCAGCACGACGCCCGCCCGCTCCGCCGTCCTCTCGCTGCCACCCTCCCCGAGGGAGAGCATCCGCCCCGCCGTCCCCGCCGCCGCCTCGGGCTCGTTGGCGTCGGCGTAGGCCACGGCCAGCCAGGAGAGGTACAGGGCCAGTTCCCGCGCGTGGCTGGCGTCGTACCGGCCGAGGACATCGGAGAGCAGGGGGACCGCCCGCAGGGGCTTGTGCAGCTCCGTGAACACCCGGGCCTCCATGACTTGCAGCTCCCCGCCGTCCACCCAGTACAGGTACCCCGGGGCAGGCTCCCCGTGGTCCTCGGCGGCCAGCGCCTCGGATGCTTGGCTGAGTGCGTCCATGGCTGGGCGAGCCTGTCCGGCGCGGGTGTGCGCCCACGCGACGCGGTCCAGGTAGAGCGCGCGGGCCTTCGGCGGTGCGTCCGCCCCCGCGCTGTCCAGCGCTGCCCTGGCGAGGCTCACCGCGTCCGCCGTCTGCCCCGTGTTGCTCCACTGATAGGCCAGTGATCCGGCGACGTTCCCGGCTAGGACGCCGTCCCCCGCCGCGTGGGCTGCGCTGATTCCCAACCTGTAGATCCGTTCCGCCTCGGCGTGCTGCCCGGCGTCCGAGGCGATCCACCCGGCGATCTGCGCCAACTCGCCGATGGCCCGGAGGAGTTCCCGGCCCACCGCCTCGGTGTGCGTCCCCTCCTGGTACAGCTTCACCGCTGCTTTCAGCTCCCGGACGGCGGGGATGATCAGGTCTCTCCCATAGACCACGTCATCGGCCAGCCGTAGGCCGTGCACCCTCCCGGCTAGGTCGGTGACCTGTCCGGCCCCCACCTGCTTCCCGTCTCGGGTCGCCAGCGCTGCCAGGGGGTCACCCTCGGGGAGGAAGTCAGCCACGGTCGGGGCGGGAGGCTCCGGGGCCAGCACGGGCACGGCGCGGGCCTCTTCGAGAAGTTCCCGGGGGACGTCCAGCGCCGTTGCGATGTGCGGCAGGTACTCGCGCGGGACACGCCGCCCCGTCTCCCACCTGGACACGTCGTTGCGGGCTAGGTGGGCCTCCCACGGGGTCAGCGTGTTGACGACCTCGGCGAGCCGCTGCTGACTCCATCCCTTGGCCCGCCGTAGCCGCCGAACCACGTCCCCGATGCTCTCCCCGCTCACCTTGCCAGCGTGGCAGACACAGAGGCAGACACGGGGGCTACCCCGAAAGGTTCACGCCAAGGGGAGCATGATCCCGAAAGCCAGTGACCGGATGTGAGGTGATGGCGGGTGGCCAGGCGGAACGCGGTACCGGAGCACACAGAGCCGGAGTGCGCCGAGTGTGACCGGCTCGAAGCGATGCAGTACGACGCGTACCAGCAGCAGAACCGGTCAGACGCCGCTGACGCCCGGGTGAAGCGTCGGCAACACCTCGGCCTCCCTCCCATGGCTCCGCTGACCTACCCCCGCCGGGGGGGTGGCGGCGTGACGCTGCCCCCTCCTCCTCAGTGCTTCCGCTGTGCGCTGCTGGCACGTCAGCGTGAGACGGCGGAGCGCTCTGGCAGCGTCCCCGATCTGCGGCGGCTGGGCGAGGTGTCCGACGCCCACTCGGCCGCCCCCGGGGAGTGTCCGGAACCGTGGCCCGCGTTCCCCGGGCCGGTGGTCTGGCCTGCGGGCTGACCTGCGTAGGAATCCTACGGACCCCCTCACGTCCACTCGCGGGGATAGCTGAATCTGGCCCCGGGCGGCTTCACCCTGGACGAGCGGATCCAGGCGCTGCGCACCGCCACCGAGGCACTGGAGCAGGCCGGGCTGGCCTAGGTGAGGGGCCGGGGCTCAGCTCAGCCGGGCCAGGAGCGCGGGGTGGTCCGCCAGCGCCGATTCCAGCATGGCCCGGGCGTGGGGCCTGAAGAAGTCGAGATCGGTGGACCCCCAGTCGATGCCGCCCAGCGGTGGCTGCGGGTCGTACTCGACGAGGAGCTGGACGGTGCGGGCGGCCTGCTCACCCGCGAGGCGTTCGACCAGGTGGAGGGCCATGTCGAGGCCGGCCGACACGCCGGCTGCGGTGAGCACCGGGCCAGCTTCGACCCAGCGTTCGGCGACCGGCGTCGCGCCGAACCTGCCCAGCAGGTCGCGGAACCCCCAGTGCGTGGTGGCCGGGCGGCCTTCGAGCAGGCCGGCGGCGCCCAGGAGCAGGGAGCCGGTGCACACCGAGCCGACGACCTCGGCGGTCCGCGCGGCGCTGCGGATCCAGCTCAGCAGGGGTTCGTCGGCCAGCGCGGCCAGGGTCGGCTCGGTCCCGCCGGGCACGATCAGCGCGAAGGGCTCGGCGACCTGGTCGAAGGTATGACTTGGGGTCAGTTTCAGCGGGGTGTCGGTGTCCAGGGGGGTGAGGTCCCGGCCGACGACGACCACCTCGAACGAGGGGTCGATCCGGGCCAGTGCCGACAGCACCTGGAGCGGTCCGACCAGGTCGAGCGGGGTGATGCCGGGATAGAGCACGAAGGCGAGCGTCTTGGTCATGCTGTCACCTTCGGCCGCGGGCCGGGAGAGTGCCAAGGGTGGACGGCGAGCAGGTCGGAATTCTTGGGATACACGTCATTCCGACATAGGGTCGTGGTCGTGGAGGAACGTGTGGAAGAACGCGTGGTGGTGCTCGTCGGATACGACGGGGCGGAGCTGCTGGACATCGCCTGCGTGACGACGAGCCTGGCCACCGCCAACCGGCTCGGCGCGAGCCCCGCCTACACCGTGGCCGTGGCCACCCCGGGAGGCCGCGCCATCGGCTGCGACTCGGGGCTGGCGCTGCAGGGCCAGCGGTCCCTGGAACGGACCGGGGGGCCGCTGGACACGCTGGTCGTCTCGGGAGGGTTCGGCCACGAGGCCGCGGCGGCGAACCCGCGCATCGTCGGCCATGTCCGGCGCCTGGCCAGGGAGAGCCGCAGAGTGGCCTCGGTGTGCACGGGGGCGACCGTCCTGGCCGCCGCCGGTCTGCTCGACGGCAGACGCGCCACGACGCACTGGCGCTACGCCGGGCGGCTGGCCTCCGGCTACCCGGAGGTCACCGTGGATCCCGGGCCGATCTACATCCGCGACGGCAACGTGTCCACCGCGGCGGGCGTCACCAGTGCCCTGGACCTGACCCTGGCCTTCATCGAGGAGGACCACGGCGCGGAGCTGGCCCGCGCGGTGGCCCGCGGCCTGGTCACCTATCTGCAACGGCCGGGCAACCAGGCGCAGATGAGCATGTTCACAGCCACCCCGGCGCCCAGGAACGGACTGGTCGGGCGGGCGGTCGAGCACATCGCCGGGCACCTGGACGGTGATCTGACCGCGACCGCGCTGGCCGACCGCGCGGGGGTGAGTGAACGCCAACTCACCCGCCTGTTCATCGAGGACCTCGGCAAGCCGCCGGGCCGGTTCGTCCGCGACGCGCGCACCGAGGCCGCCGCCCACCTCCTGACGTCCACCTCGCTGACCGTGGCGAGCGTGGCCGCACAGTGCGGCTTCGGCACCGCCGAGACGCTCCGCCAGGCCTTCGTCGGCCGCTACGGGACACCCCCGTCGCGCTACCGGGCAGCGCACGGCGGACCTGCGGCCTGACGGGGCTGTAGGACGGCGGGCTGGAGGACGACGGGGCTGGACGGGGCTGTGGGACGGGGTCGCGGGGCGGCGTCGTAGGCTGGTGCCATGCCGACCCTGCTGCTCGTCCGACACGGCCGTTCCACCGCAAACTCCTCCGGGATCCTCGCCGGCTGGAGTCCCGGGGTGGACCTGGACCCGCACGGGGAGCAGCAGGCCAAGGCGCTGGCCGAACGGCTGGCCGGGGTGCCGCTGGCGGGCCTGGTCAGCAGTCCGCTGGACCGCTGCCGGCAGACCGTCGCCCCGCTGCTGGAGGCGCGTCCGGAGCTGGTCAAGCGGCTCGACGAGCGGCTCGGCGAGTGCCGCTACGGCGACTGGACCGGGCGTCCGCTGGCCGAGCTGGCCGCCGAGCCGCTGTGGAAGACGGTGCAGGCGCACCCCTCCGCCGTGGTCTTCCCCGGTCCCGAGGGCGAGTCCATGCAGGAGATGAGCCACCGCGCGGTGACGAGCATCCGCGAGTGGGACGCCGAGATCGAGCGCGAGCACGGCGCCGACGCGGTCTGGCTGGCCTGCAGCCACGGCGACGTGATCAAGGCGGTCGTCGCGGACGCGCTCGGCCTGCACCTGGACCACTTCCAGCGGATCTCGGTCGAGCCCTGCTCGGTCACCGCCATCCGCTACACCCCGACCCGGCCGTTCCTGCTGCGCCTCGGCGACACCGGCGACCTGTCCGGTTTCGCGCCGCGCCCGGCCGGGGAGAAGGCCGCGGACGGGGCGGCCGACGGTGATCCGGGGGACGCGGTGATCGGGGGAGACACCGGTGTCCGCTGAGGCGTAGGTAGGGTTGACTCGAACAGCGACGTCCAGATCTGGAGCAGCCCCGTGCCCCGCCAGGTGTTCTTCTATGACCCGCCCGAGCGATTCGTGGCCGGTACGGTCGGCGAGCCCGGTTCCCGTGCCTTCTACCTGCAGGCCAGCGCGCGCGGCCGAGTGACCAGCGTGCTCCTGGAGAAAACCCAGGTCGCCGCACTGGCCGAACGCGTCGAGGAACTGCTCGACGAGGTGGTCCGGCGCAGCGGCGGCAGCACCGCCGTCCCCGCCGTGGCACCGGCCGAGCTGATCGACAGCGCGCCGCTCGACCAGCCGGTGGAGGAGGAGTTCCGGGTCGGCACCATGGCCCTGGCCTGGGACGAGTCCATCGACCGGCTGATCGTCGAGGCCCAGGCGCTGATCGAGGTGGACCCGGACGGCGACCCCGACGAGCAGGAGCTGTTCGAGGACGACGAGAACGGCCCGCCGATGCTGCGGGTCCGCCTCAGCGGCGCGATGGCCCGGGTCTTCGCCAAGCGGGCGCTGGAACTGGTCTCGGCCGGACGGCCCCCGTGCCCGTTCTGCAGCCTCCCGCTCGACCCCCAGGGCCATGTGTGCCCGCGTCAGAACGGATACCGGCGCTGAGCAGCACCTCGGAAGGGCAGTCGGAGCAGCAGCGCGACCTGCCGGAGCCTTCGGAGCCGCCGGAGGCCGACCCGGTCGCCTCGGCGGCCCTCGCCGCCGACCCGGTGCGCGCCCTGGCCCTGCTCCGTGACGGCGAGCTGCGGATCCACGGGCAGCTCACCGAGGCGTCCAACGGCGTCTTCTACTGCACCGTCAGCGACGGCCGGGACGAGGCGGTCTGCGTCTACAAGCCGGTCCGCGGCGAGCGCCCGCTCTGGGACTTCCCCGACGGCACGCTGGCGGGCCGCGAGGTGGCGTCCTACCTGGTCTCGGCCGCGACCGGCTGGGGCCTGGTGCCGCCGACGGCGCTGCGCGAGGGGCCGTTCGGCGAGGGCATGTGCCAGATCTGGGTCGAGGCCGACCCGGACGCGCAGCTGCTGGCGCTGCAGGAGGTCGAGGAGGCCGAGCCGGGCTGGCGGCCCGTCGCCCGGGTGGAGCTGGGCGGCGCGGAGCGCAGCGACTCCGACCGGGGCGGCGGCGGGCGACGGGCGGGCGGGGGCGGGACCGCGCTGCTGGTCCACGCCGATGACCTGCGGCTGCGTCGGCTGTCAGTGCTGGACGCCGTGATCAACAACGGCGACCGCAAGGGCGGCCACCTGTTGCCCGCGGTGGACGGCCGGCTCTACGGGATCGACCACGGGGTCACCTTCGCCGTCCCCGGGAAGCTGCGCACCCTGCTCTGGGGCTGGGCCGGCGAACCGCTGACCGGCGAGGCGGCGGACGTCCTGGAGCGGCTCGCGGCCGGACTGGGGCGGGACGGCGGGGCGCTCGCGGGCGAGCTGGCGCCGCTGCTGACTCCGGCCGAGATCGACGCGCTGCGGCTCCGGGTGGACGGGCTGCTCAAGGCAGGCACCCACCCGGTCCCCTCCGGGGAGTGGCCCGCCGTTCCCTGGCCGCCGATCTGACGGTCGGACAGATACTGACGGTCGGACAGGTGCCGTGGTGGGGGCGGGATATGGCATCATCGCGCAACGCCGAGCGGCAGGACGCGGACGGCGGGGACGCAGACGGCAGGCAAAGGGGTGGACGGATGACGCGTCAGAAGTGGTGCGCTGCAGGGGTGTTCGGGTGCTGACCCCGGCGATGGCCCTGCCGGTGCTGCTGTTCGTCCTGCTGGTGCTGGCCGCGGTCGTGATCGCGCTGGTGGCGCGGGGCAGGCAGCGCGCTCCGCAGCGGGCGCTGACCGCCGCGGCGGCCTCGCGGCCCGGCTGGCAGGGGGTCCCGGCGCCCTCGGGAGCCGACCTGGCCCGGCGCTACCGCTACCAGAGCCCGTTCAGCGATCCGGGACCGTCCTTCCAGGACCTGATGTACGGCCCGCTGCCGGGCGGGGCGCAGGCCGAGGTGTTCCACTTCACCAGCACCTTCCGGTACCCGCCGCAGGGTCCGCCCCAGGGCCCGGTCCAGGCCCCGCCCCCGCCCCCGGTGGTGACGCGCTGGACGGCCGCCGCGGTGGTGTTCCCGCGGCCGTTGCCGCACCTGCTGCTGCAGCCGGGCCACGACGCGCTGCCGCCCGGGTGGCCGCCGGGCCCCGGCCGCAGCTACGACCGGGCCGGCTGCGGACCGCTGTGGACCGGGCTGCGCGGCTACTCGTCGGACCCGGGGGCCGCCGCTGCGGTGTTCACCCCCGAGGTGCTCGGCCGGACCCGGGCGCTGGGCCTCGACTGGCGGATGGACGGGCGGACGGTGATCGCGTTCGCCCCGGAGCACCGCCCCCCGGCGGCCATGCTCGAACTGGTGGACCAGCTGGCCTGGTTCGCCGCGCTGCTGCCCCCGGAGGCGCTGGCCGCCGCCGCGGGGCAGCCCGACCCCTGGCAGGGTCCCAGCATCGCCCGCCCGGCCTGAGCGGCCCGGCTGCTCCGGGAGGCGCTGCCGCGGGAGGCACTGGTGCGAAGATCAACCATGTCCGGTTAGAGTCATCCGTATGTATGCCTGGCCCGCCACCGACGTCCCCGCACTCCCCGGCCAGGGGAGTCCCCTGCGTATCTTCGACACCTCCAGAGGCTGTGTGCGGACCACGGAGCCGGGCCCCACCGCCCGGCTCTACGTGTGCGGGATCACCCCCTACGACGCCACCCACCTCGGGCACGCGGCCACCTACAACGCCTTCGACCTGATCCAGCGGGTCTGGCGGGACGCCGGCCACGACGTGGTCTACGTCCAGAACGTCACCGACGTGGACGACCCGCTGCTGGAGCGGGCCACCGCCACCGGCCAGGACTGGACCGAGCTGGCCGAGCGTGAGACCGCGCTGTTCCGCGAGGACATGACGGCGCTGCGGATGCTGCCGCCCGCGCACTACGTCGGCGCGGTCGAGGCCATACCCTCCATCATTCCGCTGATCAAGGAACTGCTGGCGTCCGGTGCGGCCTACGAGCTGGACGGCGACGTCTACTTCTCGGTCGAGTCCGACCCGCACTTCGGCGAGGTCTCCCGGCTCGACACCGAGCAGATGCTGCGCTTCTTCGCCGAGCGCGGCGGCGACCCGGACCGCCCCGGCAAGAAGCACCGGCTGGACCCGCTGCTGTGGCTCGCCGCCCGTCCGGACGAGCCCGCCTGGGACGCCGAGATCGGCCGCGGCCGTCCCGGCTGGCACATCGAGTGCGTGGCCATCGCGCTGGAGCACCTGGGCATGGAGTTCGACGTCCAGGGCGGCGGCAGCGACCTGGCCTTCCCGCACCACGAGATGGGCGCCTCGCACGCCCAGGTGCTGACCAAGGTCCACCCGTTCGCCCGCGCCTACGTCCACGCCGGGATGGTCGGGCTGAACGGCGAGAAGATGTCCAAGTCGCGCGGCAACCTGGTGTTCGTCTCCAAGCTGCGGCAGCAGGGCGTGGAGCCGGCGGTGATCCGGCTGGCGCTGCTCGGCCACCACTACCGCTCCGACTGGGAGTGGACCGACGCCGACCTGCTCCGCGCCCAGCACCGGCTGGAGCGCTGGCGGGCCGCGGTCTCCCGTCCGGACGGCCCCGACGCGGCGGAGGCGCTGGCCGAGGTCCGCGCCGCCCTCGCCGACGACCTGGACGCGCCGCGCGCCCTCGCCGTCATCGACGCCTGGGCCGCGAAGCAGGACGCGCAGGGCGGCGACGACACCGGCGCCCCCGGCGTCATCTCCCGGACCGTGGACGCGCTGCTCGGCGTGGCGCTCTGAACTGACCCCGCAGCGGCTACCTCGGGCTGCCGACCTTCGACGGAGTCGGCGGCGCGGGGTAGGTGCGGCCCTTCCAGGCCGCGCCGCGTCCGCGCCAGTGCTGGACCGCCGAGTCGACCGTCATCAGCAGGTACAGCCCGGCCGTGAACGGCAGCAGCAGCGCGGCGGCCGGGGGCTGCCGGTAGTAGCGCAGCATCGGCACGTAGGTGGCCGCCATCAGCGCCCAGGCGGCCCCCGCGGTGCCCGCCAGCCTTCCGTCCCCGGCGACCAGGCCGACCAGCAGCAGCACCGGCGGCACCAGGTAGACCAGGGCCAGCCCCAGCACCGTGCCGACCAGCAGCAGCACCGAGTGCTTGAGCTGCGCGTAGGCGCTGCGCGAGACCATCCGCCACAGCTGCGACAGCTCCGGGTACGGGCGGACGCTGTCCACCTGGTCGGCCAGGCCCAGCCAGGTCCGGCCGCCGCCGCGCTTCACCGCCCGCGCCAGGTTGACGTCGTCGATCACCGCGCCGCGGATCGCCGCGATCCCGCCCGCCCGCTCCAGCGCCTCGCGCCGGACCAGGGTGCAGCCGCCGGCCGCGGCGGCGGTCCGCGAGCCCGGCCTGTTGCTCCAGCGGAACGGGTAGAGCTGGGCGAAGAAGTAGACGAAGGCCGGGACGATCAGCCGCTCCCAGCGGGTCTCCGTGCGCAGCCGGGCCATCTGCGAGACCAGGTCGTAGCAGCGTTCGGGGGTGCCGACCGCGGCGGCGACCAGGCTGTCCAGCGAGGACCGGGCGTGCGCGATGTCCGCGTCGGTGAGCAGCAGGTACTCGGCGTCCCCGGCCAGCTCGACGCCGTGCCGCAGCGCCCAGAGCTTGCCGGTCCAGCCCTCCGGCGGCTCGCCGGGCGTGCTGACCGTGAGCGGCAGCGAGCCCGGGGCCAGGCCCAGCTCGCGGGCCAGCTCGCCGGTCCCGTCGCTGCTGTTGTCGTCGACCAGGATCACCCGGGCCTGCCCCGGGTACTCCTGCGCCAGCAGCGACGGCAGGCTCAGCGGCAGCACCTCGGCCTCGTCCCGGGCCGGGACGATGATCGCCACGGTGGGCCGCCGGGCCGTCTCCGGGCGCGGCGGCAGCCGGAGGTCGGTCCGCCAGAAGCCGCCCTGAAGGAACGTCAGCCACAGCCAGGCCAGCAGGGACGCCAGAGCCACCCACATCAGTACGGTCACCTGCGCGAGTATGCCGCACCGGGTTCCGGCGGCGGGTCCGGACGGGCTTCGGATAGGGTCGGTGGTTGTGAAGATCGCACTCATCGACTCCGGGATCGGGCTGCTCGCCGCCACCGCCGCGCTGCGCGCCCTGCGTCCGGACGCGGACCTGGTGCTGTCCACCGACCCGGACGGGATGCCGTGGGGTCCGCGCACCCCCGACGACGTCGCCGAGCACGCGCTCGCCTGCGCCCGCGCCGCCGCCGCGCACCGTCCGGCCGCGCTGATCGTCGCCTGCAACACCGCCTCGGTGCACGCGCTGGACGCGATCCGGGCCGAGCTGGAGCCGGGCATCCCGGTGATCGGCACCGTCCCGGCGATCAAGCCCGCGGCGGCGGGCGGCGGCCCGGTCGCCATCTGGGCGACCCCGGCCACCACCGGCAGCGCCTACCAGCGCGGGCTGATCCGCGACTTCGCGGACGGGGTGGAGGTCGCCGAGATCCCCTGCCCCGGCCTGGCCGACGCGGTCGAGCGCGCGGACGAGGCGGCCGTCGACGCGGCGGTGGCCGCGGCGGCGGCGCTGACGCCCGGCGGCATCAGGGCGCTGGTGCTCGGCTGCACCCACTACGAACTGCTGCACGACCGGATCAGGGCCGCGCTCGGCCGGGGCCCCGAGGAGCCGGCCCTGCACGGGTCGGCCCACGCCGTGGCCGGACAGGCCCTGCGCCGGGCGGACCCGTCCGCCGTCGCCACGACCGGTACCGGATCGCTGCTGGTGCTGCGCAGCGGCCGAACCGAACCGTTGGACCCGGTCGTCCTGCACTACCCCGAGGGGCGCACGCTGCTCACCGCCGCGGCCCGGGTCTGAAGCCCGCGGTCCCCGTCGGCTGCGCGTTGGGGGTCAGGCCTCGCGGCAGGTGACCGCGCTGCGCAGCCTCCGCACGGTCGGGCTCCAGCCGGAGAGGACGGCGTCGAAGAGGCCGCGTGAGGTGCGTCCGTTCACCGACAGCCGGCTGATCCGCAGCGGGTTGGGCCGGGACGCCGCGGTCGGCCGCAGGTCGAAGGTGTGTCCGTCGCCGAGGAAGGCGCTGCGGTAGCCGAGGCCGCGCAACAGCGCCTCGGCCCGCGGGTCGGCCACCCCGCCCGGGTGGGCGAACGCGTCGGGCTCCGCCCCGGACAGCCGGGACAGCCGCTCGTGCGCGCCGACGACCTCCTCGCGGACGACGTAGTCGTCGCAGTGCGGCAGCCGGGCGTCGCCGTAGGTGTGGTTGCCGATCTCCACCCCGCCGTCGCGCAGCGCCCGCAGGTCCTCCGCGGTCAGCTGCGGCCGTCCCGGGGCGGCCTTCCGCGCGGTCACCCGCAGCTCCTCCAGGCAGCTCCGGCGGTCCGGGTCCGGCAGCGCCGCCAGCGCCGCGGCGACCCCCTCAGGGGCCCGCACGGACAGGTTGCGGGCCCGTCCGCCCTGCTGGACCAGGAACTCGGCCTCCTGCCACCAGTACGGCCGCTCGGTGTCCACCAGACCGGCCACCACGAAGGCGACCCCGGGGACGCCGCGCGCGGCCAGCACCGGCAGCGCCGTGGTCACCGCGCTGCGGTGCCCGTGCTCGAAGCTGACCAGCACCGCGTGCGGCGGCAGCGGCGCGCCGGTCTGCAGCGCCTCCTGGACCTGGGGCAGCGAGACCGGGCTCGCGGTGCGGACCAGCCGGTCCACCTGGGCCCGGAACACCGACGGATCCCCGGCGCCGGGGAAGGTGAGCACGGCGAGCCGCCTCGCGGCGCGGCCCCGCGGCCGCTCCGTTCCGAGGCGCTCGACCGGCCTGGGCATGGTGGCGAGGTTCGGCTGTCGCACGGACTTCCCTTCCGTCGCGCCGAGCGGCCGGTCGAGGGAGTACCGGCGCGCTTGTCACTCAAGACGTAAGGAAGACCCGCGCCCGGGGGAGAAGGTTGTACGGGTTTCACGGGCAAGTTTCGGAGGCGTTTCCGCGCGCTTCCGGTTCCCGTCAGAATGACCACATGACCGAGCCAGGCCGCACCGACCCTCCAGCCGCTGAACAGGCGGCCGTGGCCGCCGGGGCCGCCGATCCGCGGCCGGTCGAGCGGCGGGTCGACCTCGGCACCGCCCGGCTGCTGCCCGACCTGGACCGTCCCCGGGGCTGGCTGCTCACCCTGGACGGCGCGCCGCAGTCCTACGTCGACCTGGACGACCCGCTGTTCCTCGAGTTCGAGTACGTGCAGCGACTCGCCCACGCCGTCGACCTGGTCGGCCTCTCCGGGCAGCCGCTGGACGCACTGCACCTCGGCGGTGGCGCGCTGACCCTGCCCCGCTACCTCGCCGCCACCCGTCCGGGCTCGCGCCAGCGGGTGGTCGAACTCGACGCCGCGCTGACCACCCTGGTCCGCGAACACCTGCCCTGGACGCCGCCCGCCCACGGCATCCGGGTCGAGGCCGCGGACGCCCGCGCCGCGCTCGCGGCCACCCCGGACGCGGACGCCGACCTGATCGTCGCCGACGTCTTCGGCGGCTCGCGGATCCCGGCCCAGCTGACCTCGGTGGAGTTCGTCCGCGAGGCCGCCCGGGTGCTGCGCCCGGACGGCCTCTACGCGGCGAACCTGGCCGACGCGGCGCCGCTGGACTTCGCCCGCTCGCAACTGGCCGGTCTGCGCGCGGTGTTCCCCGAGGTCTGCGCGGTCGCCGAGCCGTCGGTGCTGCGCGGTCGCCGCTACGGCAACCTGGTGCTGCTGGCCGGACGGAGCCCGTTCCCGGTCGCCGAGCTGGCCCGCCGCACTGCGGCCGACGCCTTCCCGGCCAGGGTGGTCCACGGCGACCGGCTCGACCTGCTGGTCGGCCGGGCCCGCCCGGTCACCGACGCCACCGCGGCGCCGTCCCCGGCCCCGCCCGACGGCGCGTTCAGCATCGGCGGCTGACGTGTGTCCGGTGTTCCCTGGCGCTACGAGGTGTCCTGGCGCTACGAGGTGTGCTGACGCTACGAGGTGTGCTGACGCTACGAGGTCACCACGGCCAGGGCGAAGCCGTCGTAGCCCTTGGCACCGACGGTCTGGATCGCGGTGCCGGTCAGCCGGGGTTCGGCGGCGATGTACTCCAGCGCGGCGCGGGTTCCGAGCACCGACGGCTCCTGGCTCGCGGCGTCCGCCACCTTGCCGTCGCGGACCACGTTGTCGACGATGATCACCGTGCCGGGCCGGGACAGCTCCAGCGCCCAGCGGACGTAGTGCGGGTTGTTGACCTTGTCCGCGTCGATGAAGGCCAGGTCGAACGGGCCGACGCCCTCGCTCTGCAGCAGCGGCAGGCTGTCCAGCGCCGGGCCGACCCGGACCTCGACCTTGTCCGCAAGACCGGCCGCGGCGATGTTGCCCCGGGCGACCTCGGCGTGCTTCGGGTCGTACTCCAGCGACACCAGCCGTCCGTCCTCGGGCAGCGCGCGGGCGAGGCAGATGGTGGAGTAGCCGCCCAGCGTGCCGATCTCCAGGATCCGGCGGGCGCCGTGGATCCCGGCCAGGAGTTGCAGCAGCCGGCCCTGTGTCGCGGACACGGCGATCTGCGGCAGCCCGGCGGCGTCACTGGCCTTGAGCGCGGCCTCCAGGGCCGGGTCGGCCAGACCGAGGGTGTCGCTGAAGTAGCTGTCGACGTCGTTCCACTGCTGCTCGTGCGTGCTCATCCGGGAGTCTCCTCGACGTGGTGCCGGCAAGTCGTTCACCTGCCAACCTACCCCGTGCCGCTGACGCCCCGACGGATCCCGCGGGCCGTCCGCCGCCGCGTTCCGGCCCGCTGCCGACCCGCCCCTACGATGGCCGTATGCGCCTCATCGGAGAGATCACCCCCGCCCGTCCGCTGCTCGTCGTGGCCGTCGCCGAGGAGGCGGCGTACCTCGGCCCGGAGCTCCCGGTCCTGCTCACCGGCATGGGCAAGGTCAACGCGAGCACCGCGCTCGCCGCCGTACTGGCCCGCGGCCCGCACCCGTCCGAGGTGGTCAACCTGGGGACGGCCGGGGCGCTGCGCCCCGGCCTGACCGGGACCACGCACCGGATCGGCACGGTGCTGCAGCACGACCTGGACACCGACCTGCTGCGGACCCTCACCGGGGAGGTCTTCGGCGCACCGCTGCCGCTGGAGCTGCCGGACGGCGCGGGGGAGGGGCTGGTGCTGGCGACCGGTGACCTGTTCGTCGCGGAGGAGTCAGCAAAGGCCCGGCTGGCCGAACGGGCGCACCTGGTCGACATGGAGGGCTACGCGGTGGCCAGCGCGGCGCGCGCGGCGGGGGTGCCGGTACGGCTGGTCAAGCACGTCAGCGACGAGGCGACCCAGGGCGCGGCGGCGACCTGGCGGGACTCGGTGGACGCCTGCGCCAAGATCCTCGCCGACTGGGTGCGCGAGGACCTGGGGGTCTAACGGGAATGGGAATGGGCGCGGGTTCGGGTGCGGGTGCGGTGCGGTAGGGGCGTTCGGGGCCGGGGGGCGGGGCCCGGCTATCCGGCGGCTTCGCGTCGACGGGGTCGGCTTTGGACTGTTCGGCCACCTCGTTCAGCTCGGCCACCTCGTCCAGCGCTGTCCACCCCGGTCCTGCTCCTCCCGCGGTCCCGACTCCCGTCCCGGCCACAACCCTCGTCCTGGCCGTGGCTCCCGTCCCGGCCGCAACCCTCGTCCTGGTCCGACTCTCCGTCACCGTCCCGGCTCCGGGCCGTACTCCGGTACTCGCTTCGTTCCCCGCCTCCGCCTCCGCAGTCGTCGCTCCGCTGCTGGGCGCCGGGCCCGGGTGGTTCCGTGTACGACGTCACCCGGGTCCGGGCCACCGGCCGGGCCGCGGCCGTCCCCACCAGCAGTCCGGCCCCCGCCGTGATCCCCGGACAGCTCAGCACCGGGCTCACCGCCGCCTCCGCGGCGAGCGCGGTGAGCGCGCCCGCCGCGGTGAGCACCACCGCGGTGGACGACGGCGAACGCCGCAGCGTCCACAGCATCCAGCCGAACGACGCGGCCAGCAGGCACACCCCCGGCACCCCCTCCTCCGCCGCGGCCTGCAGCGCCGCCGAGGAGGCCCCACCGGGCGTCGCCGACTCCTGTGCGGCCGGGCTCAGTTCGGCGAACCGGCCGGGTCCGACCCCGCGCAGTGGTGCCCCGACTGCCTCGTGGACGGCGTCGTGCCACAGCGCCGCGCGCTGGTCGGCGAGCGGGGTCGCTCCGCTCAGCGCGTTCACCGGACCGTCGGCACTCGCGCCGGTGTCGGCGTCGGCGCGGGTGTCGGCACGGGCCAGCAGCAGCGGCGCCCCGGCCGCCAACCCCGCGCACAGCGCCAGCAGCAGCAGGATCGGCAGCCGCCGCCGGGCGCGTGCGGCGGCCCCCGCCACCACCAGGGCGCCGCCGCAGGCGAGCACGTCCGCCACCGAGCCCGTCGCCAGTGCCTCGGCGCTGATCCCGAAGGCGAGGGCCGCGAGCAGCAGCCGCAGGCGTCCGCGTGCTGCGTGTGCGGCGCAGCAGGCCATGCCGACGGCGAGGGCCAGCAGTGCGCCGTCCGCGTCCATGGCGTGCAGCGGGGGAGCGGACGGGTCGCCGGAGAGGCCGCGCGGGAGCAGCAGCGCCAGCGCGCCGACGGTCAGCGCCGCCGCGGCGGGCGCGCCGACCGGGCGGACGGCTCCGGCGACGCGTCCGCCCGCGTAACCGGCGGCGACCGCGAGGAGTCCCAGCAGGACGCCCTCCGGGTGGGTGTCGCGTCCGGCGGCGGTGAACAGGGTCCAACCGGCGCAGCCTGCCAGCAGCAGGGCTCCGATCACGTCCGCGGCGGCGCTCTCGGTGCCCGGCTCCGGAACGGCGAGCTGGACCGGAGCGGACGACGACATGCCGACGGCCCTCATGGCACCCCCCAACGCAGCGCCCCCGGCCGTACGGCGGCGAGTGGGCCGTCCCTGCGCGGGCGAGCCCAACGGTAGACCGCCAACGGCGACTTGGCTCCGCCCCGCACAAAGATTCGCTGTCCATGACACCTGCCCTGGGGGCCCTCGCCACCGCCACCCAGCCGCCCGGTGCCCGCCACCCCAGCGCCCGCCGCCCTACCGCTGCCGCCCCGGCGTCCCGCCGCCTCGCCACCCGGCGCCGCCACCCGCCACCCCACCACCTGCCGCCACTCGGCCCCCGCCGCCCGGCGCCGCCGCCCCGTTCATGACCGTCAGTCAGCGCCGGGCGTGGTTAGTCTCGGGCCATGCCCATTCCTGAGTTCGTGCGCGAGCTGCGCATCGCCATCGGCCAAGGCCCGCTGTGGATGTCCGGCATCACCGCCGTCGTCCTGGACGGCGACGGCAGGGTGCTGCTCGGTCGCCGTGCCGACAACGGCCGGTGGACCCTGATCACCGGGATCATCGACCCGGGCGAGCAGCCCGCCGACGCCGCGGTCCGGGAGTGCGAGGAGGAGACCGGGGTCCGGGTGGTCCCGGAGCGGCTGACCGGGGTGTCGGTCTCCGCGCCGGTCGTGCACGTCAACGGCGATCAGGCGCAGTACCTGGAGCTGACCTTCCTCTGCCGCGCGGTCGGCGGCGAGGCCCGGGTCAACGACGACGAGTCGGTCGAGGTCGGCTGGTTCCCCCTGGACGCGCTGCCGGAAGGCCTGGGCCCGTCCATGCTGCACCGACTCCACCACGCACTCAGCGGCAACCCGGAAGCCCACTTCCACCTGACCCAGCCCCCGGCCGAGCCCACAACGCCCGCCGAGCCCACAACGCCCGCCGAGCCCACGGCCCCCGCCGAGCCCACGGCCCCCGCCAGGCCCGCCGCCCCCGCCAGGCCTGCCGCTCCCCGCTGAGCCCTCGCCGAGCCCGCACTACCCCCCTCAGCCCGCTCGCTCAGAGCTTGCGGACCACGTACCCGTCCTCCGCCGCCTCGATCACCGCGGCCAGGTCGCCGCCCGCCGAAGCCGTGGCCACGGCGGCGACCGCGCCCTCCAGGAACGGTGCGTCAGCGAGCCGTACCGGGAAGGGCAGTCCGTTGGCCTCGGCCGACGCCAGCACCACCTGCACCGCGGTCACCGCGCTGCCCAGGTCGGCGACCACCGCGACGCCCATCCCCTGGTCGGCCTGCTTCGCCGCGGCCAGTACCAGCGCGATGCTGGTGCCGACCCCGCCGTCGCCGTCGCCGCCCGCGGTGGCCAGCGGGGCCGGGTCGCCGGTCCCCAGCAGTTCCACGGCCAGTTCCGCGACAGCCTGGGCGACCCGCGCGCTGTGCGACACCAGCACCACGCCGACCCGGTCGAGACCGGCCAGCGGCAGCACCCGCAGGGACCGTGCGGCAGGCACCACCGCCACGTCCTCCCCGGGCTCCTCCGACTCCGGCCGCAACGCCATCACCCGTGCCTCGCCACTCATACCCGCCGCTCCCTGCCCTCCGTACCCGACCGTGTGCGTACGGTGCCCGCCGCACCGTGCGCGTACGGTGTGCCCCGCATTCCACCAACCTAGGACCGCGGGGCCGCCGCGCCCGCCGCGCCGCGCGGACGCGGCCTTGCCCCGGCGTGTGCCTTCCCTTCTTCTAGAACGTGTTCTACCGTGGCGGCCGGTCCGCAGACCGTGCCGACCCGTGCCGACCCGAGGAGACCGCGATGCACCTCGACTACACCCCCGAGCAGCAGCGGCTCCGCGCCGAACTCCGCGCCTACTTCGCCGAACTGATGCCGCCGGAGGCGCACGGGCGGCTGAACGACCCGAAGCGGCAGAAGACCTTCTACCGCGAGGTCAACCGCCGCCTGGGCGCGGACCGCTGGCTCGGCGTCGGCTGGCCGGTCGAGTACGGCGGCCGGGGGATGAGCCCGGTGGACCAGTTCGTCTTCTTCGACGAGGCCGCCCAGGCCGGGGTCCCGCTGCCGATCATGGCGCTGAACACGGTCGGCCCCTCGATCATGAAGTTCGGCACCGACGAGCAGAAGGAGTACTTCCTGCCCCGGATCCTGGCCGGGGAACTGGACATCGCCATCGGCTACTCCGAGCCGGACGCGGGCACCGACCTCGCCGCGCTGAAGACCCGGGCGGTCCGCGACGGCGACGCGTACGTGGTCAACGGCCAGAAGATCTGGACCACCAACGGCGACACCGCCGACTGGGTCTGGCTCGCCGTCCGCACCGATCCGGACGCCCCCGCGCACAAGGGCATCAGCATGCTGCTGGTCGACACCACCGACCCCGGCTACTCCACCACCATCATCCGGACCCTGGCAGGGCACGACACCACCGCCAGCTACTACCAGGACATCCGGGTCCCGGTCAGCCGCCTGGTCGGCGCCGAGAACCACGGCTGGCGGCTGATCACCAACCAGCTCAACCACGAGCGGGTCACCCTGGCCGCGCACACCACGATGGCCAACCGCGCCTTGGCCGAGGTCCAGCAGTGGGCCCGCGAGACCGAGTTGAGCGGCGGCAAGCGGGTGATCGACCTGCCCTGGGTGCGGCAGCGGCTGGCCCGCACGCACACCCGGCTGGACGCCATGAAACTGCTCAACTGGCAGATGGTGGACGCGGTCCAGCGCGACGTGCTGACCCCGCAGGACGCCTCCGCGGTCAAGGTCTACGGCAGCGAGGCCCGCCGCGACGCGTACTCCTGGCTGATGGAGGTGGTCGGCGCGGCGGGCCCGCTGAAGGAGGGCTCGTCCGGCTCAGTGCTCCAGGGCAACCTTGAACGCGGCTACCGCAGCTCCGTCATCTTCACCTTCGGCGGCGGCAACAACGAGATCCAACGCGAGATCATCTCCTGGATCGGCCTCGGCATGCCCCGCGTCCGCCGCTGACCGGGGGAACCGGGCGGGCCGTCAGTCGATGAGGAGGTCGGCTGTCTGCTGGGCCAGTACGGTGCCGGTTGCGTTGGTGATGCTGACGGTGACGGCGAGTTGGGTGGCGGTGCAGCCGGTGGGGACGTTGTAGCCGGTGGACGTGGTCGCCTTGGCGTGCGGGGCCAGGGTGACCGGGCGGAGGAAGGGGTCCAGGACCGGGCAGCCGGTCGGGATGCCGGTGGTCGGGCCGGAGAAGCGTCCGTACCAGGTCTCGGAGACGGTCTGGCTGGTCGCGGTGCAGTTCTTGGCGGTCAGCGTCGCGGTGGAGGACCCGCCGGGGGCCGCCTCGGGCGGCTGGAACGCGAAGGCGGTGATCCGGACCGTGCCCGAACACGCAGTGCCTGCCCCCGTGCCCGCGCTCGGGACGCCCGCCGATGCGACGCCCGCGCCGCTCAGGAGCAGGGTGAGGCAGGCCGCCCCGGTGGCCAGTACACGTGAAGTCCTGTGCGGCATCTGCGGCCCTCTCCTGGTTGCGGCGCCCGCTTCTGACGGGTACACATCCAAAGCTGGCGTGGCTAGCGGGGCTTGGCAAGGGACGTGACGGGACGGACGTGACCGGATTCCGAAGCAGCCCGCTGACGGTAGCGCGTCAGGAACAGCGGTCGTCGGAACGTCAGTCCCGGACCCTCCCCGCCAGGAAGGCCTCGACCTCGGCGCGGAGCTGCGGGGTGTCGAGGCCGCGGACGACCGTCGTGGTGCGGCGGCGCAGGACGTCGTCGGCGGTGTGGGCCCACTCCCGGTCCGCCGCGTAGGCGACCTGGGCCCAGACGTCGGGGCCGTCCTGGTGCAGCGGGCGGCCGAGGTCGGGGTCCTCGTCGATCAGCCGGGCGATCTCGAAGGACAGCGTGCCGTAGTGGGTGGCCAGGTTGCGGGCGACCAGCGGGTCCATCCTGCTGCCCGGCTCGCGGTCCACCAGCAGCCGGTGGGCGACCGCGTCGGGGCTGGCGACGCCGGGGAGCGGGACGGTCCTCGGGATCACCGAGATGTCCTCGGACAGGCCCGTCCCGCCGACCTTGGCGAGCTTCTCCAGGACGATCCGTCCGATGTGCCGGTAGGTGGTCCACTTGCCGCCCGCGACGGACAGCATCCCGCCGCGGCCCTCGGTGACCACCGTCTCGCGCTTCGCCTCGGCGGTCTGCCCGGGGCCGCCGGGCAGCACCCGCAGCCCGGCGAAGGAGTAGGTGACCAGGTCGCGGTCCAGGTGCTGGTCGCTGACGGCGTGTCCGGCCTCGTCGAGGATCTGGTCGACGTCCGCGTCGGTGGCCCGCACGTCGTCCGGGTCGCCGGTGTACTCCTCGTCGGTGGTCCCCAGCAGGACGTGGTCCTCCCACGGGATGGCGAAGGACACCCGGTACTTGTCGATCGGTATGGTCAGCGCGGCCCGCCACGGCGCCTTGCGCCGCAGCACGACGTGGGCGCCCTTGGACAGCCGGATGCTGGGGGCCGCCCCCGGGTCCTCCATGGCGCGCAGGTGGTCCACCCACGGCCCGGTGGCGTTGAGCACCAGCCGGGCGCTGACGCCGAACTCGGTTCCGTCGAGCCGGTCCCGCAGCTCCGCGCCGGTCACCCGGTGGCCGGTGAAGCGCAGCCCGGTCACCTCGGCGTGGTTCAGCACCACCGCGCCGGAGTCCACGGCCGCGCGCACCGTCATCACCGCGACCCGGGAGTCGTTCATCTGGTGGTCGCCGTAGACCGCGACCGACCGCAGCCCCTCCGACCGCAGCGCGGGCACCTGCTGCAACGCGTGTGCGGGGGTGGACACCCGGCCCATGCCGTCGCGGAACGCGGACAGCGCCGAGTAGAGGAAGACCCCGGCCCCGAGCTTGGCGGCCCCGTGCGGACCGCCCTTGTAGACGGGCACGAAGAAGGTCAGCGGGTTGACCAGGTGCGGGGCGACGTCGGTCGCCAGCGCGCGACGCTCCTTGTGGTTCTCCGCGACCAGTTTGACCGCCCCGGTCTGCAGGTAGCGCAGCCCGCCGTGGACCAGCTTGGACGAGGCGCTGGAGGTCGCGCCGGCGAAGTCGCCGGCGTCCACCATGGCGACCCGCAGCCCGGATTGGGCCGCGGTCCAGGCGGTGGCGGTGCCGAGGATCCCACCGCCGATCACCAGCAGGTCGTAGCTG
Source organism: Streptacidiphilus cavernicola (assembly GCF_042510955.1). Taxonomy (NCBI): domain Bacteria; kingdom Bacillati; phylum Actinomycetota; class Actinomycetes; order Kitasatosporales; family Streptomycetaceae; genus Streptacidiphilus; species Streptacidiphilus cavernicola. The sequence continues at coordinate 58,761 of NZ_JBHFAB010000014.1, read as the reverse complement.
GCGTCGGTGAGCAGCTGCCGGGTCTGCGAACGGCTGGCGCTGTGGTTGGCGCCCAGGGTCGGGACGGACTTCATCAGGCTTCCTCGGGGTGCGTCAAAAAAGAGGTGCGGCAAGCACGTGTCAGGAACACGTGTCAGGAACACGTGTCAGGAATGAGCGGGGGTCAGGCCTCCGGCCCGTCCTGGTCGACCCAGCCCAGGGTGCGTTCGACGGCCTTGAGCCAGTTGCGGTGTTCGCGCTCCCTGGTCTCCCGGTCCATCCGCGGGCTCCACTCCGCGGCGCGGTGCCAGTTGCCGCGGAGGGTGTCCAGGTCGGGCCAGAATCCGGTGGCGAGTCCGGCGGCGTAGGCGGCGCCGAGCGCGGTGGTCTCGGCGACGAGGGGGCGTTCGACCGGGACGTCCAGGACGTCGGCAATGGTCTGCATCAGCAGGTTGTTGCTGGTCATGCCGCCGTCGACCCTGAGCGAGGTGAGGGTGACCGCGGAGTCCCTGGCCATCGCGTCGACGACCTCGCGGGTCTGCCAGGCGGTGGCTTCCAGCACGGCTCGGGCCAGGTGGCCCTTGGTCACGTAGCGGGTCAGGCCGGTGATCACGCCGCGGGCGTCGTCGCGCCAGTAAGGCGCGAACAGCCCGGAGAACGCGGGGACGATGTACGCGCCGCCGTTGTCCTGCACGGTCTCGGCCAGGGTCTCGATCTCGGCGGCGGTGGAGATGACGCCGAGCTGGTCGCGCAGCCACTGCACCAGCGACCCGGTGACGGCGATCGAGCCCTCCAGGGCGTAGACCGGCTTCTGCTCGCCGATCCGGTAGCCGACGGTGGTGAGCATGCCGTGGTACGAGTTGACGGCCTTCTCACCGGTGTTGAGCAGCAGGAAGGTCCCGGTGCCGTAGGTGCTCTTGGCCTCGCCCGCGTCGAAGCAGGTCTGTCCGAACAGCGCGGCCTGCTGGTCGCCCAGCGCGGCGGCCACCGGCACCCCGGCCAGCTCGCCCACGGCGTGTCCGTAGACCTCGGCGGAGGAGCGGATCTCCGGCAGGATCGCGGCCGGGATGTCCAGCGACTCCAGGATCCTCGCGTCCCACTCCAGGGTGTGGAGGTTCATCAGCAGGGTGCGCGAGGCGTTGGTGACGTCCGTGACGTGCACCCCGCCGTCCACCCCGCCGGTGAGGTTCCAGATCACCCAGGTGTCCATGGTGCCGAACAGGATGTCCCCGGCCTCGGCCCGCTCCCGCAGCCCCTCGACGCGGTCCAGCAGCCAGCGGATCTTGGGCGCGGCGAAGTAGCTGGCCAGCGGGAGCCCGGTCTCCCGGCGGAAGCGGTCCTTGCCGACGTTGCGGCCCAGTTCGCGGCACAGCGCCTCGGTGCGGGTGTCCTGCCAGACGATCGCGTGGTGCACCGGCAGGCCGGTGTGCCGGTCCCACAGCACGGTGGTCTCACGCTGGTTGGTGATCCCGATCGCATGGATGTCGTCCCGGGTCAGCTCGGCCCGGCCCAGCGCCTCGGTGACCACCGACCGCACCCGGGTCCAGATTTCCGTCGCGTCGTGCTCGACCCAGCCCGGCTGCGGGAAGATCTGCCGGTGCTCCTGCTGCTCGACCGCCACGATCCGGCCGTCCGCGTCGAAGACGATGCAGCGGCTGGACGTGGTGCCCTGGTCGATCGCGACGATGTACTGGCCGGTACTGGTCATGGGGTCCTCGTTGGCATCAGGGGCGGATGAGATCGACCATCGTTCGACAATGTCGACCATCATGCGAAAGCTATTCCGCCGGTCGCGGGTCCGTCAAGCACATCTGTCCAGGCCGGCCATCCGCGCCGATCAGAACCGCGGCGCGCCCAGGTCGCGGGAGATCGAGCGGGCGGCCTGGCGTACGGCGATCGCCAGTTCCGGCCGGATCGCGCCGGCCTCGCAGATCCGCTCGACCGGTCCGTGCACGGCCACCGCTCCTACCGGGTTCTGCCGCCGGTCCTGGATCAGCGCGGCGACCGAGGCCAGCCCGGTCCAGGTCTCCTCGACGGCGGCGCCCCAGCCCCGCTCGCGGGTCAGCGCGCTCTCCGCGTCGATGGCGTCCAGGTCGGTCAGCGTGCGCGGGGTGAACGCCTCCCGCTCGCTCGCCTGCAACTCGGCGCGGGCGACCGGGTCGTGGGCCACCAGCACCTTCCCCAGCGCGGTGCTGTGCAGCGGCTGCATGCCGCCGACGTCCAGCACCTGGCGCGCGTCGTCGGGCCGGAACACATGGTGCACGATCAGCACGCCGCGCTGGTGCAGCACGCCGAGGTACACCGACTCGCCGGTGGCGCGGGCCAGGTCGTCGGCCCAGATCAGCGCGCGGGCGCGCAGCTCGTGCACGTCCAGGTAGCTCTGGCCGAGCCGCAGCAGTTCCGCGCCCAGCTGGTACTTGCCGCTGTCCGGGTCCTGCTCGACGAAGCCCTCCTGCTGCAGCGTCCGGAGGATGCCGTGCGCCGTCGCCTTGGCCAGTCCCAATGAGGCCGCCACGTCGGACAGCCCGAGGCGGCGCTCGCCGCCGGCCAGCAGCCGCAGGATGGCCGCCGCGCGCTCCAGCGACTGGATCGGGCCGGGCATGGCACCACCTCCGTATGAATGGCGGTCGACACTGTCGACCCTGGTGATCCGTGATTCTGCCAGCTTTCCTCCGGATTCAGCGCTGCGAACGGGTGACCGTGAAGGACGGGTGCAGTCGCCGGGTGTGGTCCAGCGGGCGGACCGGGCCGGTGAGGGTGAGCGCGGCGGTCAGCCGGGGGTCGGTGCTGGAGGCGGCGATCCGCAGTTCCAGCGCGCCCGGCTCGACCGCCCGGCGTCCGTCCCGGCCGGTGAAGGAGGCCAGGTCGGCGGGGAGGACCACCTCGATCCTGGCCTGCTCGCCGGGTTCCAGTGCGATCCGCCGGTAGCCGACCAGCCGCTGCACCGGCTGGACCACCGAGGCGACCGGGTCGTGCAGGTAGAGCTGCACCACCTCGCTGCCGGGGCGGGAGCCGGTGTTGCGCAGGGTGAAGGCCACCCGGAACTCGCCGTCGGTGCCGCAGGCGCCGGTCGGCACCGCCAGGTCCGACCAGGTGATCTCGGTGTAGCCGAGCCCGTGGCCGAAGCCGTAGGCCGCGGTGGGGTCGGTGCTGGAGACGTCGCTGGCCTGGGCCAGCCGCGCCGCCAGATAGGTCGACGGGTGCACCCCGGGCCGCCCGGGGACGCTGACCGGCAGCCGCCCGGACGGGTCGACCCGTCCGCTCAGCACGCCCGCCACTGCCCGCGCCCCGGCCTCGCCGGGGAAGAAGGACTGGACGATCCCGGCCGCCTCGGTGACCGCGCGGCCCAGCGCGTAGGGCCGTCCGGCCAGCAGCACGACCACCACCGGCCGTCCGGTGTCCAGCACCGCGTCGAGCAGTTGCTGTTGCACGCCCGGCAGTCGCAGCGACTCGACGTCGCAGCCCTCGCCGCTGGTGCCGCGGCCGAACAGCCCGGCCCGGTCGCCCAGGGCGAGCACCACGACGTCCGAACTCCGGGCCAGGGCGACGGCCTCGGCGAAGCCCTCCGTCCCCGGGCCGTCCACGGTCGCGCCCGGCGCGGACACCAGCTCGCTGTCCGCGAACTCCGCGGTCAACTCCATGAGCAGCGTCGGGAGTTCGATGCCGAGTGGAAGCTCCGGGTGGCGGCTGCCGACGTGCACGGGGAAGGAGTAGCAGCCGAGCAGCGCCTCCGCGGTGTCGGCGTTGGGGCCGATCAGAGCGATCCGGCGCGGGCGGTCCAGCGGCAGCGTGCCGTCGTTGCGCAGCAGCACCACGGCCTGCTCGGCCACCCGCCGGGCCAGTTCCCGGTTGCCGGGGCCGTCCAGGTCGACGCTGCCGCGCAGCTGGTCCGGAGCGGCGGAGCGGGCGGCCGGGGAGGCGGGGTGGTCGTCCGGGGAGGCGGAGCGGGCGGCCGGGGCGAGCGCGGTCGGCGCCGGGTCCCAGTCCGGGTCCAGCAGCCCGAGTTGGATCTTCTGCAGCAGCACCCGGCGCAGCGCGCGGTCGACCACCGCCTCCGGGACGGCCCCGGCGGCGACGGCGTCCAGCAGCGGCTGCCCGAAGGTCTTCACGGTGGGCAGCTCCACGTCCACCCCGCTGCCGAGCGCGGTGCCCGCGGCTTCGGACCAGTCCCCGGCCACCCCGTGCAGGGTCCTCAGGAAGGCGATGCCGAAGTAGTCCGCGACGACCGTCCCGGCGAAGCCCCAGGTGTCCCGGAGCAGCCCGGTGAGCAGGGCCTCGTCGGCGGCGGAGGGGATGCCGTCGGTGTCGGTGTAGGCGTGCATCACCGAGCGGGGCCGGCCCTCCCGCACCGCCATCTCGAACGGCGGCAGGATCACGTCGGCGCGCTCGCGCAGGCCCATGCCGACCGGGGCCAGGTTGCGTCCGGCCCGGGAGGCCGAGTAGCCGGCGAAGTGCTTGAGCGTGGCGATGACCCCGGCCGACTCCAGGCCCCGCACATAGGCGGTGGCCACGGTGCCGACCAGGTACGGGTCCTCGCCGATGGTCTCCTCGACCCGGCCCCAGCGGGCGTCCCTGACCACGTCCAGGACCGGGGCCAGGCCCTGGTGCACGCCGACCGAGCGCAGGTCCCGGCCGATCGCCCCGGCCATCTCCCGCACCAGCTCCGGGTCGAAGGTGGCGCCCCAGGACAGCGGGACCGGGTAGGCGGTGGCGCCCCAGGCGGCGAAGCCGGCCAGGCACTCCTCATGGGCCAGTGCCGGGATGCCGAAGCGGTTGGCGTCCGCGATCCGGCGCTGGGTGCGCTGCAGCGAGAGCGCGCCCAGCGCCGGATCGACCGGGACGGTGCCGAACGGACGGGTCAACTGGCCCAGTCCGTAAGGGAGCAGGGCGTCGAGGTCGACTGCCTCCTCCATGTCGTGCTGGTACGGGGCGACTTCGCCGCCGTCGGCGGCGGCGCCGACCCACACCCCGACCAGCTGGGCGGTCTTCTCACGGAGCGTCATCTGCTGGATCAGCGCGTCGGCGCGGGCGCCGGGGTCCAGCGAGGTGTCCTGCCAGGCGGGCACGGCGGCGGTGGTCGCGGCGGTGTCGGGCACGGCGGTAGTGGTAACGGCGTTGCTGGTCGCGGAGGTTCGGGCGGCCGGGTTCATGGGAGGGGTCACTTTCCGCCGACCCCCATGAGTCCCTGGACCAGGGCACGGCGGGCGAACAGGTAGACGATGAGGATGGGCAGCATGGACAGCATCACGGCGCTGAGCAGGCCGGGGACGTCCACGCCGTGCTCGGTCTGGAAGTTGTAGAGGCCCAGGGTGATCACCTTGGTGGAGTCGGACTGGGTCAGCACCAGCGGGAACAGGAAGCCGTTCCAGGCCTGCAGCGAGGCGAAGACCACGATGGTCGACAGGCCCCCCTTGGACAGCGGCAGCACCAGTTGCAGGAACACCCGCCACGGCGGCGCGCCGTCCACCGCCATCGCCTCGTAGAGCTCCGAGGTGATGTCGCGCATCGCGCCGGTGAGGACCAGCGCGCACACCGGCAGGCAGAAGGCGGCGGTGGGCAGGATCACCCCGATCAGGTGGTCGTACAGGCCGGCCTTGCTGATCACGTAGAACATCGGCACGATCACCGCCTGCGCCGGGATGGCGAGCCCGAGCAGGAACATCCGGAACACCGCCGTCATCTGCCGGTTGCGGCTCCTGACGATGGCGTAGGCCAGCGGCGGCACCACCAGCAGCACGATGCCGACCACGGACGCGGTGACCACCAGGGTGTTCAGGAAGTCCCGGCCGAAGCCGTTGGAGAAGTCGTCCAGGTAGTTCTGCAGGGTGAAGTGGGACGGGAAGGACAGCGGGCCGCCGGTGGAGTAGTCCGAACGGGTCCGCAGCGTGGTCAGCAGCAGCACGTACAGCGGCAGTCCGACCAGGAACAGCCAGACCAGCGAGCCGAGCCCGGCCAGGTAGTTGGGGCGCTGCCGCATCACAGTCCCTCCGCCGAGCTGTTCATCCGGTCGTAGCCGGAGAGCCGGACCACGACCAGCGAGATCAGCGTCGCGACCACCACCAGGACCAGGGCGATGGCCGAGGCGCCGCCGAAGTCGAAGCTCTTGAAGGCCTGTTGGTACATGTAGTAGGCGCTGATGGTGGTGTCCGTCCCCGGGCCGCCCTGGGTCAGGATCAGCACGGTGTCGAAGGTGGTCAGCCCGCCGACCACCATCAGCACCATCGAGGTGATCATGGTGTTGCGCAGCTGCGGCAGGGTGATGTGGAAGAACTGCCGGACGGTGCCCGCGCCGTCGATCGACGCGGCCTGGTAGAGCACCGGCGGGATCGCTCGGGCGCCGCCCTGGTAGATCAGCGTGTGCAGCGGGGTGAACTGCCAGGCGCCGACGAAGGCGAGTACGCCGATCGCGCCGCTCTGCGTGCCCAGCAGGTTGCCGTCGCCGAACAGCCAGCCGGCCTCGGACGGGATGCCGAAGTTGGGGTCGAGCAGCGCCCGCCACAGCACCGACACCGCGGTGGCGGACAGCAGCAGCGGGACGAAGTAGATCGCGGACAGAATGGCCCGGTTGCGCTGCTTCCCGGCCGCCCAGACGCCCAGCAGCAGGCTGATCGGGGTCTGGATCAGCACGCCCAGGGCGGTCAGCAGCAGGCTCAGCCAGAGGCTGTTGAGCATGACCGGGTCGTGCAGCAGCGCGGTCCAGTTGGACAGTCCGGCGAAGCTCGGATTACTGACGCCGTCCCAGTCCATGAAGGACAGCACGGCGACCAGGACAAGCGGGACGAGGGCGAAGAGGCCGAAGAAGAGTGCCGCGGGAGCGGCCCAGAGCAGGCCGGGGCGGGTGGCCCCGGTCACGCTCCGGGCCGCTTTCCGGCGACCCGCCGCGGCGGCGGGTGCTTCAGCGGGGATGCTGGTCATGGAGGGGTCCGCAGTCACGAGTTGGGCAGGGCCTGCATGGCCTTGATGAAGCCGTCGGTGTCGAGCTTGCCGTCGAAGAACTCCTGGACGGCGGTGTGGATCGCGGTGGTCGCCGACGGCGGGTAGGCCTGGTCCCAGGAGAGCTGGAACGACGGGGCCTGCTTGACCAGGTTGTACTGGAAGGTGGAGTACGCCGGGTTGGCCGAGGTGCTGAGGAAGTTCTCGGTGTTGGTGGTGGTCGGCAGGTTGCCGATGGCCAGCTGCGCCTTCACGAACTCGTCCGAGTACATGAGCTTGAGGAACTGGGCCACGGCCTCCGGGTGCTTGGTGGTCTTCAGCACCGAGTAGAAGTTGTTGGTGTTGCCGACCACGTCGGCCGGGTCGCCCTTGCCGTCGCTGACCGTCGGGAAGGCGCTGTAGCCGAGGTTGGTGCTGGTGAAGTCCGGGTTGGCGTCCTGCTCGGTGGAGTACTCCCAGGAGCCCATCAGTTCGAAGGCCGCCTTGCCCTTGGCCAGCAGGGCCGGTGAGCCGCCGTCGGTGAACTTCACCGAGTCGAAGTTGCTGCCGAAGGCGCCCGCGTCGATCAGCTGCTTGAGCATGCCGAGCGCCTTCCTGCTGTCGTCGCCGGCCCAGGCGGTCTTGTCGCCGTCCAGCGCCTTCTGGAACAGGTCGGGCCCGGCCACCCGGTCGAAGACGTACTCGAACCACATCAGGGTGGGCCACTGGTCGCCGCCGCCGAGCGCGATCGGGGTGACCCCCTTGGCCTTCAGCTTGGCCACGTCCGCGAGCAGGTCGTCCCAACTGGCGGGCGGGGTGATCCCGGCGTCGGAGAGGGTCTTCTTGTTGTCGAACAGCAGCACCGGCTGGGTGCCGCGCATCGGGATGCCGTAGGACTTGCCGCCGATCACGGCGGTGTTGAAGACCGAGGGCAGGAAGTCGGACTTCAGCGCCGGGTCCTTGGCGATCATGTCGTCCAGCGGCAGCAGCAGCCCGGCCTTGACGAACGGGGCGATGCTGCCGCCGCCCCAGTTGAAGAAGACGTCCGGGGCCTGCTTGGTGGTGATGACGGTCTGCAGCTTGGTCTGGTAGTCGGCGCCGGGGATGGTGTCCAGCACGGCCTTGACCTTGGAGGTCTTGTTGAAGGTGTCGACGATCTGCTTCTCGACCTTGTTGGTCGCGTCGCCGTAGACCAGCACATGGATCGTGCCGGAGTCCGCGCTCGCGGTGCTGCCGCTGCCGGACCCGCAGGCAGCGGTCATTCCCATGACGAGGGCGGAAGCGGCGGCGATCGCGGCGAATCTGTTCCGGGGCGCTCCGTTGCGAACAGCGGACAGAACGGGGTTCATGGGCTGCCAATCCATCGAGTGTTTCGGCGATTCTGCCGAATGTTGTGGGGAAATTTAGGCCGGGCGACCAGGGGCGTCAAGAGGTCGGACCGTCGGACGTCCGCTGCGACGGCCCCGCGCGGCCGTCCGGGGCAGGGGCTATCATCCGTGCCGTGAACACTTCGGCAGCAGGGAACGCAGAGGACCGGACGGCAGCGGAGGAGCCCGCGGCGCGGGGGGCGACCCTGGCCGAGATCGCACGTGAGGCCGGGGTTTCGGCTCCGACTGTTTCGAAAGTCCTGAACGGCAGGGCGGATGTGGCACCGGCCACCCGGGAGCGGGTCGAGGACCTGCTGCGCACCCACGGCTACCGGCGCCGCCGCGGCGCCACCCAGTCCGCGGCGCTGCTGGAGCTGGTCTTCCACGAGCTGGAGAGCGCCTGGGCGATGGAGGTGATCCGCGGCGTCGAGAACGTGGCCAGGGAGGAGGGGCTGAGCGTGGTGCTCTCCGAGTCGTCCGGACGGCTGAGCCTCGGCCAGTCCTGGGTGGACGGGGTGCTGGCACGCCGTCCGATCGGCGTGGTGCTGGTGCTGTCCAGCCTGGACCGGGCCCAGCAGACCCAACTGACCAGCCGGGACATCCCGTTCGTGGTGATGGATCCGGCCGGCGACCCGGGCACCGACGTGCCGGCCGTCGGCGCCACCAACTGGCAGGGCGGGCTCGCCGCCACCCGGCACCTGCTGGAGCTGGGCCACCGCCGGATCGGGGTGGTCGCCGGGCCGCGCCGGATGATGTGCAGCCGGGCCAGGATCGACGGCTACCGGGCGGCGCTGGAGGAGGCAGGCCTCGGCTTCGACCCCGGCCTGGTGCGGGACGGGGACTTCCACCACGAGACCGGCTACACCGAGGGGCTCGACCTGCTCCGGGTGCCGGACCGCCCCACCGCCGTGTTCACCGGCAACGACCTGCAGGCGCTGGGCCTGTACGAGGCGGCCCGGGAGCTGGGGCTGCGGATTCCGGAGGACCTGAGCGTGGTCGGCTTCGACGACCTGCCGCTGGCCCGCTGGGTCGGCCCGCCGCTGACCACGGTGCGCCAGCCGCTGACCGAGATGGCCGAGGTGGCCGCGCGGCTGGTGATCGACCTGGCCCGGGGCAACAAGCCGGCCACCCCGCGGGTGGACCTGGCCACCAGCCTGGTGGTGCGCAGCAGCACCGCGCCGCCGAGGACGGCGGGGTCCGGGGGAGCGGCCCGGGGTGGCGGCGGGCTGAGCCGGTCCGGCGGGGGCAATCCTGCGTGAACTGTTGACGGCCTGTCGACAACGCCTCTAAGTTCACCGCTGGCATTCGGCGCTGGTGTCGAAACTTTCGTAAGTTTCATCCGCCGCGCGGGCCGTACCACCGCACGTCCGCTTTCCGCGTCCACCCCAAGGAAAGGACAACCACGGTGTCAGTCCACGAGAACGCTCAGCGGTTAACCCGGCGAAGGACCAGGCACGGCCTGCTCGGCGTGGCGATGGCCGCCGCCGCGGCGGCAGCACTGCTGGTGAGCACGGTCGGCCAGGCCGGGGCGGCGAGCCCCACGCTGCGGTCGCTGGCCGAGGCGAAGGGGATCTACTTCGGCACGGCGCTCACCCAGGGCAACCTCAGCAACTCCACGCTGACCGCGGTCGCGGGGACCCAGTTCGACATGGTCACCCCGGGCAACGAGATGAAGTGGGACACCACCGAGCCGTCCAACGGGACGTACAACTTCGGCCCCGGGGACCAGATCGTCGCGTTCGCCACCGCGCACGGGATGCGGGTGCGCGGGCACAACCTGGTCTGGCACAGCCAACTGCCGTCCTGGGTCACCAGTCTGCCGACCAGCCAGGTCCAGGGCGCGATGGAGGCGCACATCACCACCGAGGCCACCCACTACAAGGGCCAGGTCTACGCCTGGGACGTGGTCAACGAGCCGTTCAACGACGACGGCAGCCTGCGCCAGGACGTCTTCTACAACGCCATGGGCTCCGGCTACATCGCCGACGCGCTGCGCACCGCGCACGCCGCCGACCCGAACGCCAAGCTCTACCTGAACGACTACAACATCGAGGGCACCGGCGCGAAGAGCAACGCCATGTACAGCCTGGTGCAGTCGCTGAAGGCGCAGGGCGTGCCGATCGACGGGGTCGGCTTCGAGAGCCACTTCATCCTGGGCCAGGTCCCCTCGACCATGCAGGCCAACATGCAGCGCTTCGCCGCGCTGGGGGTCAACGTGGCGGTGACCGAGCTGGACGACCGGATCCAACTCCCGGCCAGCAGCGCCAACCTGGCCCAGCAGGCGACCGACTACGCCACCGTGGTCAAGGACTGCCTGGCGGTCAGCGGTTGCGTCGGCGTCAGCCAGTGGGGCGTCGGCGACGCGGACTCCTGGATCCCGTCGGCCTTCTCCGGCTACGGCGCGGCGACCATGTACGACAACAACTACCAGCCCAAGCCCGCCTACACGGCCACGGCCACCGCCCTCGGCAGCGGCAGCACCGCCCCGCCGACCACCGCCCCGCCGACGACCACGCCGCCCACCACCACCCCGCCCACCACGGCTCCGCCGACCACCGGCGCGGCCGGCTCCTGCAAGGTCGCCAACGCGGTCAACGCCTGGAACAACGGGCTGACCGAGAACATCACCCTCACCAACACCGGCAGCAGCACCGTCAACGGCTGGTCCCTCGGCTTCACCCTGGCCGCCGGACAGACCATCACCTCCGGCTGGAACGCCGCCTACACCCCGTCCACCGGCGCGGTGACCGCCACCAACCTCAGCTACAACGGCACCCTGGCGCCCGGCGGCTCCACCGCCATCGGCTTCCAGGCCACCCACACCGGCAATGCCTCCGCACCGACCGCCTACACCCTCAACGGCGTGGCCTGCAGCATCGGCTGAGCGCACGTCAGATACCGGACGGCGGCCCCGCACCCCCGGGGCCGCCGTCCCCCTTCCCTTGCCCCCCGTCCCCTTTCCCCGCCCCGTTCCGCCGAATGATCGGAAGCCGTGACCGAGCCCTGGGACCCCCGCCACGTCCACCTCACCTTCGACGACGGGCCGCACCCCGAGTCGACCCCCGCGCTGCTGGACGCCCTGCTGGCCGAGGGCCGACGGGCCACCTTCTTCGTCTGGGGCGAGCACGCGGTCCGGTATCCGGAGCTGCTGCGGGCGGTCCACGCGGCCGGGATGGCCATCGGCAACCACGGCTTCACCCACGCCCACCTGCCGATGCTCGCGCCGTGGGCGGTCGCCGAGGAGATCGACCGGACCCAGCGGACGGTGCTGGAACTGACCGGCGTGCTGCCGAACCTGTTCCGGCCCCCGTACGGCGAGACCGACCCGGTGGTCCGCGCGGCGGCCGAGGCCGCCGGGCTGACCGAGACGCTATGGGAGGTCGACGTCCGCGACTGGGCCGGGGCCGGTGCCGACGCCGTCGTCCGGGCCGCCGAGAGCGCGCTGCCCGGGGACATCGTGCTGCTGCACGACGGCGGCTACCGGAGCACGGTCGAGGCCGTCCCGCGGATCCTGCGCTCGCTGACCGTCCGGGGACTGCTGCCGGAGCTCTGACCCGGAGCCGGCCGCCGACCCGGAGCCGGACGCGGAGGCTGGCCCGGAGTCGGCCGCGGTCCGGGAGGCGCGCAGCGCGGTCCGGATGCGGCGGTCCGCGGGCTTCTCGACCGCCAGGTGGCACCCGGCCGCGACCAGGACGGCGGCGGCGAGCATCAGCAGCGTCACCAGGAGTTGCCCGGCCGGGCTGTCCCCGGCCCGGTCGGGCACCCCGTAGTGCTCGAACGCGGTCAGCACGGTGAAGTGGACCAGGTAGAAGGCGAAGGACCACTCCCCGAGCCGGACCAGGAACGGACTGGCCAGCAGCCTGCCGCCACGCTCCAGGTCGCCCAGCGCGGCGGCGGCGATCAGCAGCGCGAACAGCGGCACGACCACGGCGTCGAAGTCCCCGGAGGTCGGCGGGAGCCCGGGGATCAGCCCGGGTTGGAAGGACGAGCGCCAGCGCAGCGCGACCACCAGGGCCAGCAGGCCGAGCACCGGAGGGACCCCGAGCCGGGGCCGCCAGCCCTGCCGGACCGCCAGCGCGGTGCACATGCCGACCACGAACATCGGGGTCAGCGCGAGCGGCGAGGCGTAGGTGAGCCGGTCCACCTCGAAGGAGAGGCCGTCGGACCCGGGCCAGATCCGGGTCAGCAGGGTGAGCAGGGTCATCACCGCGGCGACGGCGAGCAGCCCCGGCGGTCGCAGCCGGGCCAGCGCGCGCAGCAGGAACGGATGCAGCAGGTAGAAGAACGCCTCACAGGACAGGGTCCAGGTGACGATGTTCGCCGTGTAGAAGTCGTCGGTGGTCCAGGCCTGGGTCAGGGTGAGCGTGGTGAGCGTTCCGCTGGGGGAGAAGGGAGCGCGGTCCCAGAAGTGGACGATGGCCAGGGCCGGCAGCAGCGTCACGGCCAGCAGCGGCCACACCCGGGCGAACCGGCGGACGTAGAAGCTCCGGATGCTGTCGCCCGGCCGCGCGGACCAGGTCAGTACGAAGCCGGACAGCACGAAGAAGAAGGGGACCCCCTCGTAGCCGGTGCGCATCAGCGGCACCAGGACCGCCAGCGGGGCCAGGGTCGGCGCGATGTGGAAGCAGAAGACGCCCAGGGCGGCGAACCAGCGGAGCCCGGTCAGGGAGTCGACGCGCCCGCCGACGCGGACGGTTCCTTGGCCGGGCCGGGCTGTGGGACTGAGGGACATTGCTGAGCCGATCATTCCGAGTGCAGGTCATATCTTCCTCTTACCTTTCCGTGGCGATCCACTTACCCGGCCTTGTGAAAAACCTCTGAGAATGCTCCGAGGCGTCGCCGCCGGACCCGGCCGCGGCTGCCGGGGCCAGGCCCGCGATACTGCCTGCGGCACTACTGTGGTGACACTGGGCGGCGGAGCGGACGGGGGCGGCGGGCGGTGGACGAGGGAACCCTGATCCAGGGCCGCTACCGGCTGCTCAGCCTGCTGGGCCGGGGCGGGATGGGGGAGGTCTGGCGGGCCGAGGACGAGGCGCTGGGCCGCCCGGTCGCGGTGAAGTGCCTGCGCGCCGAGGCCCCGCACCGCAATCCGCGCCAGGCCGAGCTGACCCAGGAGCGCTTCCGCCGCGAGGCCAGGCTCGCGGCCGGACTACAGCACTCCGGCATCACCGTGGTGCACGACTTCGGCCAGGCCGAGGGCGCCCCTTACCTGGTGATGGAACTGCTGGACGGCAGCGACCTGGGCGCGGTGCTGGACGCGGCCCCGGACCGCAGGCTGCCGCTGGACCAGGCGCTGTCCACGGCCCGGCAGATCGCCTCCGCGCTGGCCTACACCCACGCCAGGGACGTGATCCACCGCGATCTCAAGCCGGGCAACCTGATCCGCACGGTCGAGGGCACGGTCAAGATCTGCGACTTCGGCATCGCCCGGCTCGGCGGCGACCCCGGTCTTACCTCCCGCCTCGGCGGCGGCTCGTTCGCGATCGGCACGCCGTACTACATGTCCCCCGAGCAGATCGACGGCAGCGACGTCGACTACCGCAGCGACCTCTACTCCTTCGGCTGCGTGCTCTACGAGCTGCTGGTCGGCACGCCGCCGTTCGCGGTCGGCGACCCGCTGGTGATCCTGCTGGACCACCGGGACACCCCGCCCCGGCCGCCGCGCGAGCTGCGCCCGGAGATCCCCCGGCTGCTGGAGGGCATCGTCCTCGACCTGCTGGCCAAGGACCCGGACGACCGTCCGGCCGACGCCCGCGAGGTGCTGCGCCGACTGGAGGAGCTGCGCCCGCCGGACGACTGGACCGCCGGGCGCACCACGGCCGGGACCGGCTCGTACGGGGTGCCGGTGCCGGACTGGGCCAGGGGGATGGGGCCGATCCCGGTGTCGCTGGTGCGGGTGGCGCGGGAGACCGCCTCGGTGGCCGAGCTGACCCGCAGCTGGGTCGAGCAGCCCGAGACCGCAATCTGATAGACCGTCAGAAATCTCTTCCGGTCTTCGGGCCGCTGCGCCATGCTGCCCTCCATGAGGACGGAACTCAGCGAACGGCTCGGCATCGAGCACGCCATCTTCGGCTTCACACCCTTCCCCGCCGTCGCCGCGGCGATCACCCGGGCCGGCGGCCTCGGCGTCCTCGGCGCCGTCCGCTACGGCACCGCGGACGAACTGGCCAAGGAACTCGACTGGATGGACGCGCACGTCGGCGGCCTGCCCTACGGCGTCGACGTGGTGATGCCGGCCAAGAAGGTCGAGAACGTGACCGTCGCCGACGTCGAGGCGATGATCCCGGCCGGACACCGGGACTTCGTCCGGGAGACGCTGGCCCGCTACGGCGTCCCCGAGCTGCCGGAGGGCGAGCAGGGCGGCTGGCGGATCACCGGCTGGATGGAGGACGTCGCCCGCTCCCACGTGGACGTGGCGCTGGAGCACCCGATCGCGCTGCTGGCCAGCGCGCTGGGCCATCCGCCACCGGACGTGGTCGACCGCGCGCACGCGGCCGGGGTCCTGGTCGCCGCGCTGGCCGGCAGCGCCCGGCACGCCCGGCACCACGCCGAGGCGGGGATCGACGTGGTGGTCGCGCAGGGGCACGAGGCCGGCGGCCACACCGGCGAGATCGGCACCATGGTGCTGGTCCCGGAGATCGTCTCGGCCGTCGCGCCGATCCCGGTGCTGGCGGCCGGGGGCATCGGCACCGGCGCCCAGGCCGCCGCCGGGATCGCGCTGGGCGCGCAGGGGGTCTGGCTCGGCTCGGTCTGGCTCACCGTCACCGAGGCCGACCTCAGCTCGCCGGTGCTGCGGGCCAAGCTGCTCGCGGCCGGCTCCGGCGACACCGTCCGCTCCCGGGCGCTGACCGGCAAACCGGCCCGCCAGCTGCGGACCGAGTGGACCGACGCCTGGGAGCAGCCGGACAGCCCGGCCACGCTGCCGATGCCGCTGCAGGGCCTGCTGGTCGCCGACGCGGTGAGCAGGATCCAGAGCTATCAGACGGCCGAGCTGATCGGCACCCCGGTCGGCCAGATCGTCGGCCAGATGACCGAGGAGCGCCCGGTCGCCGCTGTGATGGACGAACTGACCCGCGGCTTCGCCGAGGCAGTGGCCCGGCTCGACCGCGTAGCCGCCACCAGGGAGGATTCATGAGCACCCCGAACACGGCAGGCACCCCCGGCGCCGCGGCCCCCGCCCCCACCGGCTTCTGGGCCCAGGCCGGGGCCGCGTACGACCGGGTCGCGATGATCGCCCCGGACGGCGTCCCGTGGACCGCCGGGCGGCTGCACGCCGCCGCCAACCAGCTGGTCCACGGCCTGCGCGCGGCCGGGATGCAGACCGGCGACGCCTTCGCCGCCGTGCTGCCCAACGGGATCGAGCTGTTCACCGCCTACCTCGCCGCCACCCAGGCCGGCTTCTACCTGGTACCGGTGAACCACCACCTGGTCGGCCCGGAGATCGCCTGGATCGTCTCCGACAGCGGCGCCAAAGTGCTGATCGCGCACGAGCGCTTCGCCGAGGCCTCGACCGCCGCCGCGGACGAGGCCGAGCTGCCCAAGGAGCGCCGCTACGCGGTCGGCGAGCTGCCCGGCTTCCGTCCCTACGCCGACCTGCTGGCCGGGCAGTCCGCCGCGGCGCCCGCCGACCGGACCACCGGCTGGGTGATGAACTACACCTCGGGCACGACCGGACGCCCGCGCGGCATCCGCCGCCCGCTGCCGGGACGGCCGCCGGAGCAGACCCCGCTGGGCGGGTTCCTCGGCATCTTCGGGATCAGGGCGGGCGACGGCAACGTCCACCTGGTCTGCTCCCCGCTCTACCACACCGCAGTGCTGCAGTTCGCCGCCGCCTCACTGCACCTCGGGCACCTGGTGGTGCTGATGGACCGGTGGACGCCGGAGGAGATGCTGCGGCTGATCGACCGTCACCGGGTCACCCACACCCACATGGTGCCCACCCAGTTCCACCGGCTGCTGGCGCTCCCGGAGCAGACCCGGGCCCGCTACGACGTGTCGTCGATGCGGCACGCCATCCACGGCGCGGCCCCCTGCCCCGACCACGTCAAGCGGGCCATGATCGCCTGGTGGGGCGAGTGCGTCGAGGAGTACTACGCCGCCAGCGAGGGCGGCGGCACCTTCGCCACGGCGGGGGAGTGGCTGCAGCGCCCGGGGACGGTCGGCCGTCCCTGGCCGATCAGCGAGGTCGCGGTGCTGGACGACGAGGGGAAGCCGGTTCCGACCGGCGAACTGGGCACCGTCTACCTGAAGATGAACACCGGCGGCTTCAGCTACCACAAGGACGAGGGCAAGACCCGGCAGAACCGGATCGGCGACTTCTTCACCGTCGGCGACCTCGGGCTGCTGGACGCGGACGGCTACCTCTACCTGCGCGACCGCAAGATCGACATGATCATCTCGGGCGGGGTCAACATCTACCCGGCCGAGATCGAGTCGGCCCTGCTGGCCCACCCCGCCGTTGCCGACGCCGCCGCCTTCGGCATCCCGCACGACGACTGGGGCGAGCAGGTCAAGGCCGTGATCGAGCCCGCCGCCGGGCACGAGCCCGGCGAGGCGCTGGCGGCGGACATCCTGGCCCACTGCGAACGGCAGCTGGCGAAGTACAAGTGCCCGCGCTCGGTCGACTTCGTCACCGAACTGCCCCGCGACCCCAACGGCAAGCTCTACAAGCGCCGCCTCCGCGACCCCTACTGGGAGGGACGGACCCGCCAGGTCTGAGGCACGGCAGACTTTCCGGCCCCCGCCGTGCAACCGGCGGGGGCCGTGGCGCATCCTTCGCGACAGGAGCACGTCATCGACAACGGGGGATCGCATGCTGGAGGTATCCGGCGGTATCGGAGTGCTGTTCGGGCTGGTCGGGCTGCTGTTCGCGGTGGTCGGCGCGGCGATTGTGATCACCTTGGTGGTGAAGACGGCCGACCGCAGGCGGCTGCTCGACTCGGGGCTCGCCGCCGAGGCGCGCTGCCTGGACACGTACACCCGCAGCAGCTCGGAGGGCACCGGGTCACGGCACGCGATCCTGAGCTTCGTCACCGCCGACGGCCGGGAGGTCCGGATCCAGCCGGTGATCACCGGTCCGGTGGTCCCCGGCGACTTCGTCACGGTCCGCTACGACCCGGCCCGTCCGCAGCGGGCGGTCATGGTCGGTAACGGCTCCGGCGCGGTGGCGAACGGCTGCGGGGCCGTGGTCGGGCTGATCGTCGCCGTGATGTTCATCGGCGTCGGCCTGTTCTTCGCGGCGGCCGGGTTCGGGCTGTTCGACCTCGCTTCGGGCGGCGCACCGGACCCGGGCTCCACGCCCTGGGCGCCCTCGCCCTGACCCGGTGAGGCAGATCACTCGGCGGACGGGTGTGCTCCGGGCGCACGGCCGGGAAGGATCTTCCTCACCGCACCGAGGAGCCACCCCATGTCCAGGACCGAGCCCAGCAGCGAGACCGCCACCGCACCGCGCGAACGCATCGCGGCGATGTTCCGCTGGCAGGCACGGGCCTGCGGCTCCCTCGGCTCGACCCTGTACCAGGCGCTGCTGGCGCACGCGGCGGAGGACATCCTGGCCGACGGCCCCTGCGCCGACGCGGTGGCCGGGTACGAGGACGCGCCCGGCCCGGACGCGGTGGCGCTGCGCCTCGCCGGGGGCGTCCACGCGCTGGTGCTGACCGGCCGGGCGCCCGACCTGGCCCGGTACTACCCCACGGCCGGCGGAACGGTGCCCGGTGACGCGCCGGACGCGCCCGATGCCGCCGAGGCCTGCTGGCAGGCGTTCCGGGCCGCCGTCGCCGCCGAACTGCCGTGGGTGCGGGACTGGATGACCCGTCCGCCGCAGACCAACGAGGTCGGCCGGGCCAACCTGCTGCTCACCGGACTGCTGCACGCGGGCCGGACCTCGCCGCTGCCGGTGCGGCTGTTCGAGCTCGGCGCCAGCTCCGGACTGAACCTGCGGCCGGAGGCCTTCCGCTACCGGGCGGACGGCTTCGCCTGGGGGCCGGAGGACTCGCCAGTGCTGCTCGCGGACGCCTGGGACGGCGCGCCGCCGTCCTGGCTGGCCGGGGCCGCCGCCGCGCAGCCGCGGATCCGTGTGGTCGAGCGCCGCGGCTGCGACCTGACGCCGATCGATCCGCTCGCCGCGGCGGGCGCGCTCGCCCTGCGCGCCTACGTCTGGCCGGACCAGGCAGCCCGGCACGCCCGGCTGGCAGGCGCGCTGCGGCTGGCCGCGGAGCTGCCCGCGACGGTGGAGCCGGTCGGCGCGGCCGACTTCCTGGCCGGGGTCGCGCCCGCGCCGGGCACGCTGACGGTGGTGTGGCACTCGGTGATGCGCCAGTACGTCCCGGCCGAGGAGTGGACCCGGGTGGAGTCGGAGCTGGCCCGGCTGGCGGCGGCGAGCAGGCCGGAGGCGCCCTTCGCGTACGTCTCGTTCGAGCCGGAGCGGGTGGGTGGGCGCTTCCCGTTCCGGCTCACCGTCCGGGAGGGGCAGGCCGATCCGGTGCTCCTGGCGGAGGCCCACCCGCACGGCCTCCCGGCCACGGCGGCGGTCTGACCTGCCGTCAGCTCCGAGGCGTGGGTGGCGTGGCTCGATCGTCACACCTGGGCCCACCGCGACCCGACCGACCGCCACCGCCCCGGCCACCCGGGTCGCTCCGGCCGCCCGCCGCCTGGGCTGCTCCGGCCGACGCGCCGCCCGGCCGCCCCAGCACCCGGGCCGCTCCGGTCGGCCCGCTCGTCCGCCCCGGTCCGGACCGGCGGTTACGCCGTGGCGACCAGGCCCTGGGCCCAGCGCATGTCCGGCTTGCCGGTCGGGGTGCGCTGGACCTGGGGGACCAGGTGCAGCCTGCGCGGGACCTTGTAGCGGGCCAGGTGCGCCCGGCAGTGCTCCTGGAGCTGCTGCAGCGTCAACTCCTCCGTCCCGGCCCTGGCCTGGACCAGGGCCACCACGGTCTCGCCCCAGCGCTCGTCCGCCGCGCCGACCACCACCGTGTCGTACACCGCCGGATGGGACTTGATCACCGACTCGACCTCCTCCGGGAAGATCTTCTCGCCGCCGGAGTTGATGCAGGACGAGCCCCGCCCCAGCAGGGTGATCCTGCCGTCCTCCTCGCGCCGGGCGAAGTCGCCGGGGACGGCGTAGCGGGTGCCGTCCGGGCCGGTGCGGAACACCTCGGCGCTCTTGACCGGGTCGCCCAGGTAGCGCAGCGGGACGTTGCCCCGGCGGGCGAGCCGCCCGACCACCCCGGCCGGGAGCGGATTGAGGTCGTCGTCCACCACCTCGGAGTCGCCGATCGCGGTGGTGGTGACCCCGCCGGTCGGCGTGCCCGCCGCGGCGGCCCCGCTGTACTGGCTGATGCCGCCCGCGCCGCCCTCGGAGGAGCCGATCGCGTCGCTGAGGTAGAGCGTCGGGAAGCGGTCGAGGAACCGCTGCTTCACCGAGCCGGAGAACAGCGCGGCACTGCTGACCAGGCCGAAGAAGGCGTCGAGCCGGTAGCCGGGGCTGTCTGCCGCGTCCAGTTCCTCGATCAGCGGGCGGCCCATCGCGTCCCCGGTGATCATGACCAGGTTGACCTGCTCGGACTCGGTCAGCTCCCAGACCCGCCGGGCGTCGAAGCGGTCCAGCAGCACCGCCCGGTTCCCCCGGAACAGCTGCTGCATCAGCCCCCACTGGGTCGCCCCGTGCATCAGCGGGGCGATCGGGAAGAAGGTCAGCGGGTTGTCGTAGGCGGTGCCGACGATCTCCTCGGGCGTGGCCATCCGGTGGCCGTTGGTGACGTCGATCCCGCCGCCGAGGGCGAAGAAGACGTCCTCCTGGCGCCAGACCACGCCCTTGGGCAGCCCGGTCGTCCCGCCGGTGAACAGCAGGTAGTGGTCGTCCGGCGAGCGCGGCGGAAAGTCCCGCAGCGGCCCGCCGGAGGCGAGCGCCTTCTCGTACGGGACGGCCGGGAGCGGCGTCGCGACGCCGGGGCCGGTGCCGTCCTCGATCACCAGCAGGTGCCGCAGCCCCGGCAGCCCCGGCAGCACCGCGGCGACTTCGGGTGCCCAACGCTCTTGGTAGATCAGCGCGGTGGGCTCAGCCATGCCCAACAGGTAGGTCAACTCATCAGCCACATAACGGTAGTTGACGTTGACGCAGACCGCCCGCAGCTTGCAGACCGCGAGCAGCGACTCCACCCACTCGGCCCGGTTCAGGGCGTACACGCCGACCCGGTCGCCGGGGCCGACTCCGGCGTCCTGGAGGTGGTGCGCCAGCCGGTTGGCGCGCTGGTCCAACTCGGCGAAGGTCCGCCGCTGCACCGCGGGCTCGTCCACGCGGGCGCAGGCGACCGCCTCGCGGTCGGGGAAGTGGTCAACCGCTTGCTCGAACAGATCGGCCAGGTTGAATTCCATGCCGGGAGAGTAGGAGCGGGGGGTCGAGAACTCCAGAGCGGTGACGCCCTTGAAAACCACGGAGGAAGACTGCAACCTGTTCTAGATCTGACGCTGCGTCAAAAACTGCCGAACCAAGGGGCACTGCCATGAGCGGCACCGAACACCTGCTGACCGAACGGCACGGACCGACGCTGGTGCTGACCCTGAACCGGCCCGAGGCCAAGAACGCGTTCTCGATCCCGATGCTGGTCGGGCTGCACGACGCCTGGGCCGAGGCGGACGCCGACGACGACGTCCGCTCGATCGTGCTGACCGGCGCCGGCGGCGCGTTCTGCGCGGGCATGGACCTCAAGGCCCTGGCCCGCGGCGGCACCGGCGGCGGCTTCGCCGGAGACGAGGGTGCGTCGCACAGCGACTCGGACGAGGGTGGTGGCGGGCGGCGGGAGGACCCGTACCGGGCCCGCCTCGCCGCCGACCCCGAGCTGCACTGGAAGGCGATGCTGCGGCAGCACCGCCCGCGCAAGCCGGTGATCGCCGCGGTCGAGGGCGTCTGCGTCGCCGGGGGCACCGAGATCCTGCAGGGCACCGACATCCGGGTGGCGGCCGAGTCGGCCTCCTTCGGACTGTTCGAGGTGCGCCGCGGGCTGTTCCCGGTCGGCGGCTCCACCGTCCGGCTGCCCCGGCAGATCGCGCACACCCACGCCCTGGAGATGCTGCTCACCGGACGCCGCTACAGCGCCGCCGAGGCCAGGGACATCGGCCTGGTCGGCAGCGTGGTCCCGGACGGCACCGCGCTCAAGCGCGCGCTGGAGCTGGCCGAGGCCGTCAACGAGGCCGCGCCGCTGGCGGTCGAGGCGGTGAAGCAGTCGGTCTACCGGACCGCGGCGCTCAGCGAGGAGGAGGGGCTGGCCAGGGAACTGGAGATCGGCTGGCCGATCTTCGCCACCGAGGACGCCAAGGAGGGCCCCCGCGCCTTCGCCGAACGCCGCCCACCCGTTTACCGCCGCCACTGAGGAGACCCGTCCCATGCCCGATCCCGACGCCCTGCCCGAGGTGCTCAGCGCCCCCATGATCGTGGAGTTCCCGTTCACCCGGTCCACCGGACCGGTCCTCGGGGCCTTCCTCACCGGACTGCGCGAGCGCGTCGTCCTCGGCATCCGCGGCGACGACGGCCGGGTGATCTGCCCGCCTGCCGAGTACGACCCGGTCACCGCGGCCGAGTTGACCACACTGGTGCGGCTGCCCGACAGCGGCACGGTCACCACCTGGGCCTGGAACCCGAACCCCCGCCCGTACCAGCCGCTGGCCACGCCGTTCGCCTGGGCACTGGTCCGGATGGACGGCGCGGACACCGCCCTGCTGCACGCGCTGGACGCGCCCGACCCGGACAGCGGCGACCCGAGCGCCGTCCGCACCGGGCTCCGGGTCCGGGTCCGCTGGGCCGAGGAGCGCAGCGGCGCGATCACCGACATCGCCTGCTTCGAACCCCTCGACGAGACGGAGGCAGCCCGATGACCGCCACCGTCACCGACCTGCTCGCCGCGATCCCGGAGCTGGCCGGGGCGGAACCGGTCACCCGGGTCACCCTCCCGGCCCGGCTGGACTACACCTACACCCCCGGCGGCTCGCAGTCCCGCTTCCTGCGCGCGCTCACCGAGCGCCGGCTGCTCGCCGAACGCTGCCCCTCCTGCACCCGGGTCTACGTCCCGGCCCGCGGGGTCTGCCCCACCTGCGGCATCGCCACCACCGAACGACTCGACCTGCCGCACATCGGCACGGTCACCACCTTCTGCATCGTCAACATCGCGGCCCGCGGCCTCGACGTCGAAGTCCCCTACTGCTACGCCTACGTGCTGCTGGACGGCGCGCACGTCGGGCTGCACGCCCGGATCGGCGACACCCCGCACGACCAGGTCCACGTCGGCCAGCGGGTCGAACCCGTCTGGCGCGAGCAGACCGGTGCGGACGTGCGCCCCAGCCTCGCCGCGATCAGCCACTTCCGACCCACCGGCGACCCCGACGCCGACCCCGAGAGCTACCGGAGGTGGATGTAGCCATGCCCCAGGACGCACGCGACGTCGCCGTCGTCGCCTTCTCCCAGACCAACCACCGCCGCAGCACCGACCGGCTCTCCGAAGTGGAACTGGTGCTGCCGGTGCTCCACGACGTGCTCAAGCAGACGGGTCTGACCACCGACCGGATCGGCTTCACCTGCTCCGGCAGCAGCGACTACCTGGCCGGCCGCGCCTTCTCCTTCACCATGACCCTGGACGGCGTCGGCGCCTGGCCGCCGATCTCCGAGTCCCATGTGGAGATGGACGGGGCCTGGGCGCTCTACGAGGCCTGGGTCAAGCTGCGCACCGGGCAGGCCGACACCGCCCTGGTCTACTCCTACGGGAAGTCCTCCCCCGGCAGCGTCCGGGACGTGCTGACCCGTCAGCTCGACCCCTACACCCTGGCCCCGCTCTGGCCCGACGCCGTCGCGCTGGCCGCGCTGCAGACCCAGGCGCTGATCGACGCCGGGCTCACCGACGAACGGGCGCTCGCCGACACCGCGGTCCGCTCCCGGCGCGCGGCCGAGGCCAACCCGCACGCGCAGCTGCGCGGCAGCGCCGACGCGGAGGAACTGCTGCGGGCGCCCTACGAGGTGCGGCCGCTGCGGCGGCACGACTGCCCGCCGGTCAGCGACGGGGCGGCGGCGGTGATCCTCGCGGTCGGCGACACCGCCCGCGCGCTGCACGCCCGTCCGGCCTGGATCCGCGGCATCGACCACCGGATCGAGGCGCACCAGCCCGGTGTGAGGGATCTCACCCGCTCCCCGTCGACCAGGACCGCCGCCGAACGGGCCGGACTCCTGGACGCCCCCGTGGACACGGCAGAACTTCACGCACCGTTCACCGGGCAGGAACTGATCCTGCGTCGGGAGCTCGGCCTCGGCGACGGGGTCGACGTCAATCCGTCCGGCGGCCCGTTGGCCGCGAACCCGGTGATGGCCGCGGGACTGATCCGGATCGGCGAGGCCGCCGCCCGGATCCACCGCGGCGAGTCGCACCGGGCCCTGGCCCACGCCACCTCGGGGCCCTGCCTGCAGCAGAACCTGGTGGCCGTTCTGGAGGGATCCGAGTGAGCAGCAACCGAGGTGCGGAGCCGGTCGCGGTCGTCGGCGTCGGGCAGACCCACCATGTGGCGGCCCGTCAGGACGTCTCCATCGCCGGGCTGGTCCGCGAGGCGGCCGTTCGCGCGCTGGAGGACGCCGAGCTGGGCTGGGCCGACATCGACGCGGTGGTGATCGGCAAGGCCCCGGACTTCTTCGAGGGCGTGATGATGCCGGAGCTGTACCTGGCCGAGGCGCTGGGCGCGGTCGGCAAGCCGATGCTGCGGGTGCACACCGCCGGTTCGGTCGGCGGCTCCACCTCGCTGGTGGCGGCCAACCTGGTCGCCGCCAGGGAGCACGGCACGGTGCTGACCGTGGCCTTCGAGAAGCAGTCGGAGTCCAACGCGATGTGGGGCCTCTCGCTGCCGGTCCCGTTCCAGGCGCCGCTGACCGCGGGCGCGGGCGGCTTCTTCGCGCCCCATGTGCGCGCCTACATGCGCCGTACCGGAGCGCCGGACCACATCGGCTCGCTGGTCGCCTTCAAGGACCGGACCAACGCCCTGAAGAACCCCTACGCCCACCTGCACGAACGGGAGCTGACCCTGGAGAGGGTGCGTGCCGCGCCGATGCTCTGGGACCCGATCCGCTACTCCGAGACCTGCCCCTCCTCCGACGGCGCCTGCGCCATGGTGCTCACCGACGCCCGCGGGGCCGCCCGCGCCCCGCGCCGCCCGGCCTGGGTGCACGGCGGCGCCATGCGCAGCGAGCCCACCATCTTCGCGGGCAAGGACTACGTCAGCCCGCAGGCCGGCCGGGACTGCGCCGCCGACGTCTACCGGCAGGCCGGAGTGGCGGACCCGCGACGGCAGTTGGACGTGGTCGAGATGTACGTCCCGTTCTCCTGGTACGAGCCGATGTGGCTGGAGAACCTGGGCTTCGCAGCCGAGGGCGAGGGCTGGAAACTGGTGGAGGCCGGGGTCACCGGGATGGACGGCGACCTGCCGGTCAACCCGTCCGGCGGGGTGCTGTCCAGCAACCCGATCGGGGCCTCCGGCATGATCCGCTTCGCCGAGGCCGCGTTGCAGGTGCGCGGGCTCGCGGGCGAACACCAGATCGACGGAGCCCGATTGGCGCTCGGCCACGCGTACGGGGGCGGCGCGCAGTTCTTCGCGATGTGGCTCGTCGGCAGTGAACCCCCGAACCAATGAGACTACGCGAAAGCGAATCCGTGCGGGTGGATCGCGTCAAAGCCCTCCTCTCGCGCCGCCACCGGAAGTTACAGTGGCAGGACGATGACGGGAGGATCACGACGTGGCAAGCGACGCATTCTTTGGTGACAGTGCGGGGGCCGGCGTCCTCACCCAGCGCAGTCTGCTCGATGAGGCAGCGAACGGAAAGAAGCCGCAACTCGACCTGGCCGGGGCGGAGTGGCTGTCCAGCAGCAACGGCGTGGGCGATGTCCAGATCGCCTTTGTCGAGGGATACATCGCGATGCGGGACGGCCGCAGTCCGGAGGGCCCCGCGTTGATCTTCACCCCGGCGGAGTGGCGGGCCTTCGTGCTCGGCGCCCGCGACGGCGAGTTCGACCTCACCTAGCCCGCCGACCTGCCTCGACTTCGGCTGACGGCTGCTCAGCAGCCGTCCTCGGCCGACTGTTTCACGCCGACCCGGCTCCGGGCGGCGATGAGGGAAGGGATGCACCGCGCCGACCACCCCCACGGGGCCGACGCGGCGCATCCCGCGGTCCGTGTCTCGCACACCCCCACGCGGCGAGACGGACGGACCCGCCCACGGAGCGGCACGGGCCGGTCCGGCCGGTGCCGTGGATCCATGGGCGTGCTCGGTGAATAGGAAATCGCCCGACAATGAACGTCAGGGCACTCAGCGGTGTGCCTCAGCGGAATTGACCTCGACCGGTGAGCGTCATGGACGGCGGGTGCAACCCACGCGCTGAAAGTCGACATGACCGTGGCGAACAAGCTGTACTGATCTCCCCATGTCGCCGACCGTAATCGGAACGTGATGGGTGAGTCAACTGTCAATCCGTCAACCAACGGCGGCATGCGGCGTGAAATGCACCGCCGCGGCGGCCTCGATCGCGTGCGGACCGGCCCGGTCCGCCGCCACCCGCACGCCACGTACGATGTCCCCATGGCTTTCCTCCGCCGCCGTTCCGGCACACCGGCAGGTCCGGACTTCGACGTTCTCGCGATGGACCCGGGCGACTGGCCCGGCGAATTCGGAGCCGCCCTGCTCGCCGACCCCGAGGACGGCAGCTGCCAGGGGATCTTCCTGCGCTACGACCTGCTCGCGGGCCGCGGGCCCTCGATGCTGATCGGCAACCTCTGCGAGGGCTCCCCGGCCCGGGAGCCGGAGGACGGCGTGCCGTTCGAGGTCCGGCAGCTGCTCGCGGCCATCGGCAACGACGAGCCGGTCGGCGTGGTGGACGTCGAGGACTTCCCGGTGATGCTCGGCGACGACCTGCTGATCGTGAAGAAGGTCAAGCTCTCCGAGAGCCGGGTGTCCTGCGTCCAGTTCGGCCGCAGCGACGGCATCCAGGTGACCGTCGCCACCTGGGACCGTCCGATCACCGACGACCTCTACAAGCTGCTGAAGCCTCTGCCCGCCGAGATGTTCCGGGCGTAGACGTTTTGTTGACGGCCGCGCCGTCGGCTTCGTAGATTCCGTCCATGCCCCACCCCGTGCACCCCGTGCGTCCGACCCGATGACCACCGCCGCCCGACACCCCCTGCTGGCCGACGCCTTCGCCCGGCTGCCCAGGGTGGTGGACCTGCTCGCCGCCCGTGCGGAGGAGCATGACCGCGACGCCTGCTTCCCGTACCAGGGCATCGAGGCGGTGCACGAGGCCGGGCTGCTCACCCTGACCGTGGCCGAGCGGTACGGCGGCGCGGGCTGCGGCCTGGCCGACACCGTCCGGGTGCTCGGCGAGCTGGGCCGCGGCGACCCCTCGGTGGCCCAGCTCGGGGCGCTCACCCTGCTCACCCACGCCCAGCAGGCCCGCGCCCCCTACTGGCCGGAACCGGTGTACGCGGACCTGCTGGCCGACTCGGTCCGCGGCCCTGCCCTGGTCGGCGTGCTCGGCCCGGAGGCGGACGGCGGGCCCGCGGCGGAGCCGGGCGCCACCGCCCGCCGGGACGGCGCGGACTGGCGGCTGACCGGCCGCGCCCCGGCCGTGGCCGGGGCGGAGGCGCTGGCCTGGATGGTGGTCACCGCCCGGCTCGTCGGCGACGACGCCGGGACGGCGGGCGCCGGGGACACCGGCACGGCCCTGTTCCTGGTCCAGGGCGACGCCCCCGGGGTGCAGGTCGAGCCCGGCTGGGAGCAGCTCGGTCTGCGCGCCACCGCCAGCCAGGACGTGCTGTTCGACGGCGTCCCGGTCGGCTCCGACGCGGTGGCGGTCCCCTCGCCGGTGCTCGACCCGGGCTGGCTCGACCTGGCGCTGCCCGCGGTGCACCTCGGCGTCGCCCGCGCGGCCAGGGACTGGGCGGTCGCCGCGCTGCGGCGGACGCCGACCGAGGGCCAACTGCACGCGGCGCTGGGCCGGATCGAGGTGGAACTGCTCACCGCCGAGGAACTGCTGCGGGCGCTGGCCGAACGGATCGACCGGGGCGACCCGGGCGCTCCGGAGCGGACCGGCGCCGCGCGGATCGTCGCCACCCGCGCGGCCGTCGGCGTGGTGGAACAGGCCGTCGCGCTCAGCGGCAGCGCCGGGCTGAGCCGGGCGCACCCGCTGGAGCGCCACGTCCGCGACGTCCTGCATGCCCGGGGCCACGGTCCGCGCGAACACGACCTCCTCGCCGAGGCCGGCCGCCGCGCCCTGCGGCACGGCGGCGGACCGACGCCGCCGCCCGTGCCCGGAGGCTGAGCCACCGTCAGGGCCGGGCCACCGCCGGGACCGGGCCCCGGGCCGTCAGCGGGTGCCCACCGCGGCGCGGACCGCGCGGCGGGCCATGGAGGCGTCCTCGTGCAGCCGCCGGATCAGGATTCGCTGCTCCTCGCCCGCACCGGGGACGTCGTGCAGCCGGATCTCCCGCATCAGCACCAGGATCAGGTTCACCAGGAAGGCGTCCCGTGGCAGCGTGCCGGAGGACTGCGCCACCTGGCTGATCTGCCGCCGCGCCGCGGTGTCCCCGGACAGCACCGTCCACAGCACCGCCAGGTCGTAGCCGGGGAGGTACCAGCCGGCCTGCTCCCAGTCGACCAGCACCGGCCCGGAGGGGGCCAGCAGCACATTGGTGAGCAGCGCGTCTCCGTGGCAGAACTGCGGGGTGCTGTGGGCCAGGCCGTGCAGCAGGTGCTGCAGGTCGCTGGCGTCCCGGTCGGTGAGCAGCCCCAGCGCGTGGTAGCGGGCGATCTCGCGCGGGTAGTCCAGCGGTGCGGCGAACGAACCGGCGGGCGGACGCCACAGGTTGAGCGACCGCACCGCGCCCAGGATCGCCCTGACCTCGCCCGGCGAGGGGGTGTTGACCGGGTGCCGCTCACGCGAGGCCGGGCGGCCGGGGACCCGTTCCATCAGCAGCACGCAGCGGTCGCTGTCGGCGGCGACCAGCTTGGGCAGCCGGGCCGGGGGGCGGTGCCGGACGAAGGTCCGGTAGGCCGCCACCTCGTGGCGCATCAGCTCGGCCGCGTCCCGCCCGGCCCTGGTGGCCTCGCGTCCGGCCGGGGTCGGGGTCAGGCACTTGGCCACGACCGGGGTGCGGCCCGCGGTGCCGGCCACCAGGACGTGCCGGCCGTCCTCGCGGAGCAGCTGCCGGGGGACGAACGCCGGACAGATCCGCGCTATCCCGGCCAGCGCGGCGCGCAGCACCGGCGACTGCTCGGCCGGGTTGTCCAGCCGCGGCACGGCGGTGCCGGGGACCGGGCGGGGCAGCGCGGTCCGGCGGGTGACCGCTGGGACGGCCGGGCGCTGCTGCGGGCGGGCCTGCTGGCCGTAGGGGTCGCGCTCGCGGGTCCTCGGGTCGGCGCCGAGGGCGGGGCGATGGCGCGGCGGTGCGGTGACCCGGGAGGCCGTTGCTGGGGCGGGGGAGAGCGAGGGAGAGTACATAGGTGGATCCGGGTCCCTTCCTGGCGGGCTGCCGCCGGCGGACCGGGTGGCCCACCGCGTGTGCTGTGTCGCGTTCCTGCTGTCACGTCCTGCTGTCGCGTCGCCGTCGTCGCGTCGCCGCTGTCGGGTCCGGGGGCGCGGACCGCGGATCGCACGCCACTGGCTCACTCCCGCACGACACGCCCTGGGGAGTGCGTCGTGCGGGGTGGTCCGTGGCCTGCGCCGAAGCCCGCGCCACCCCCTTGCGCCACTCCTTCCGACCGCCCGACCTCAGGCAACAAGCCCGAGATCAGAGCGAGGTTGGGGTGGCGCTTTCCTACATGACACCCGATGGCTCATGGCGCATCAGTTGGCGCACCCTGGCGAACCCTGGCGAATGCTCGCCTGGCACATGACGCGCGGTTAGCCTCGAAACCGCCGAGGAACCTGGGGGCTTGACGTGAGCAGAGGACCCAACACCCGATTCGCCGACCTGTTCGCCCTGACCGGATGGTCCAAGGGCGAGCTCGCGCGGCTGGTCAACCGGCGGGGCGCGGCGGTGGGACAGCAGCAGCTGTCCACCGACACCTCGCGGGTGAGGCGCTGGATCGAGCGCGGAGAGGTTCCGCGCGATCCCGTGCCGAGGGTGCTGGCCGCCCTGTTCACCGAGCGGCTCGGCCGTGTTGTCACCACTGAGGACCTCGGGTTCCAGCGACACCGGCACACAGGCTCGGGCAGCGGCGCGAAGGGTGCGCTCGACGATCCGTCCCGGGAACCGGAGCGCACCGCGGAGGTCCTCACCGAGTTCACGGGAATGGACCTCATGCTCAACCGACGCGGACTGATGGGCGCGAGCACCGCCCTCGTCGCGGGCGCGGCCATCGCCGGCCCGCTCCACGACTGGATGACCAGCCGGGAGACGGTCTCGGCCGCCCGCCCCGGCACCTCCTCCGGCGCGTTCGTGCGCGCCCCCGGCGCAGCCGCGCTGCCCGCCGCCGACGCCTACCAGCCGGGCCCGGTCGGCCTGGAGGAGGTCGAGGCGCTGGAGAACTCGGTGGACGTGTTCCGGGCCTGGGACGCCTCCCGGGGCGGCGGCCTGCAGCGCAAGGCCGTGGTCGGCCAGCTGAACGAGGTGGGCGGGATGCTCGGCTACCCGCACTCCCCGGCGCTGGCCCGGCGGCTCTGGACGGTCGCCGCGAACCTCTCGGTGCTGGCCGGCTGGATGTCCCACGACGTGGGCCTGGAGCCGACCGCGCAGAAGTACTTCGTGATGGCCGCGCACGCCGCCCGCGAGGCCGACGACCGGCCCAGGGCGGGCGAGGCGCTGTCCCGCGCCGCCCGGCAGATGGTCCACCTCGGGCGTCCGGCCGACGCCCTCGACCTGCTCCGCGGCGCCGAGAGCGGCAGCGGCGAGGACACCCTGCCCAGGACCAGGGCGATGCTGCGCACGGTCGAGGCCTGGGCGCAGGCCTCGATGGGCCGGTCGCAGGCCACCCGGCGCACCCTCGGCGAGGCCGAGGACCTCTTCGCCCAGGACAACGGCGACCCGGGCCCCGGCTGGCTCCAGTTCTTCGACCGGGCCGACCTGCACGGCATGGAGGCGCTGGCCTACCGCACCCTGGCCGAGCACGACCCCTCGGCCGCCCCGCTGGCCCAGTTCCACGCCCGGCAGGCGCTCGACCTGCGCTCCGGCGGCCATGAGCGCTCGATGCTGTTCGACCGGCTGTCGATGGCCTCCGCCTGCTACATCGCGAACAAGCCCGAGGAGGCGAGCAAGTACGCCAGGCTGGCGCTGACCTCCACCAGCGAGATGTCCTCGCACCGCACCTGGGACCGGCTGCGCGAGATGTACCGGCTCAGCGGGCGCTACGAGCAGCTGTCCGAGGTCGGTGAGCTGCGGTCGGAGATCCGCAAGGCGATGCCGCAGCAGCCCCGTCCGCAGATCATCTGAATGGCGGCGGTACCAGCGGGTAGGGAGTGGTCCGGCCGGGTGCGCACGACAGAGGTGCGCTGACCACCAGGTGAACGGTACGATTCCGTGCCTCCTGGTGGTCGGAATCCGCCCGGAGGCGGCATTACCGCCAGCCTCGTGGGAATCCAGCACGGAAATCCCTTTGCCACCAGGACCGCCGCAACGGATGCTGACCTCATGTTCGAGCCCGCGATAGCGCCCAGCGCCTCCCTTCTCGGCCTGCTTCAGCGGGGCCGGGGGGACGGCACCCTGCACGCTCTGGCGGCCGAGCGTTCCGACGCTCTCGCCGCTCTCGAGGAGTGCGTCACCAGCGACCCACGCCGCGACTGGCAGGTCGAGAACCGGTCCCTGTACTACGCCCGCCTCTACATGGAGCTGGAGGCTCCGCTCCAGGGCCTGGAGGACCACCTCTTCCACGTCGAGGACCTGCTCGACGAGGAGGAGTCGCGCACCGGCCTGACCCTGGCCGTGCTCGGCCGGCTGGTCGGCTACGGGCGGCGGGACGCCCTGCTGCTGCTGCGCCGCTACACCGCCACCGGCAGCAACTGGGCCTGGGCCCTGGACGAGCTGGCCGTCCGCGAGGACGACGCCGGCCTGGAAGCGCTGGCCGAGCCGGTGCTCGCCCGCTTCGCCGACGGCCCCGAGGGCGACGCCGCCCTGCGCGCGGCCGTCCGCAACGCCTACGAGCCCCGGCCCTGGCACCTCTGGGCGCAGTCCCACCCACGGGTCGCCGCCGCCACCGAGCAGGCCCCCTTCGACCTCTGGCAGCGCCAGCTCGACCGGCCGAGCAACGCCCCCGCCTGGAGCACGGCAGCCGTGCTGGCCTGGGCGGACGCGGCCGGCGGGCCCGAGGCGGTGGAGCGCAGAGCGGTCGCCGCCGCCCGCTGCCTGGACGCCGTGGCCGGGCCCGAGGACCTGCCGCTGCTGCTGGCCGCCGCCGCGGAGGGGCCGGACGGCGCCCGCTGCGCCGCGCTGCGGCACCTGGCCGACCACGACCACGAGCAGGCTCCCGAGCTGGTCGGCCGCGCCGCCGAGGACCTCTCCCGGCAGGTCGCCGACTTCGGCCTGGCGACGCTGGCCCGGATGCGCAGCCTCCGTTTCGTGGCCAGGGCCAGGGGCTGGGCCGCCGACACCGGCGGCGGGGCCCTCGCGGACGCCGCGGCCGGGCTGCTGGCCTGCGTCGGCACGGCCGAGGACGCACCGCTGGTGGTCGCCGCGCTACACCGCTGGGTCTACCAGCGCGGTGCCGAGGGCGACGGGCTGACCGTGCTGGTCGAGGGCGTCGGGCGGCTGGAGGCCGCCGCCGGGGTGACCGCGCTGCGGCACATCTACGCCGAGACCAGCTGCTCGCAGCTGCGCGGCAGCGCCGCCAGGAGCCTGGCCGCGACCGATCCCTGCTTCCCGACCGGGGCGGCGGTGGAATGCCTCTGGGACTGCGAGGAGGCCACCCGGGAGCTCGCCGCGCGGCATGTGCTCACCAAGGGCGACGGCAAGGTGCTGGACCGGCTGCGCAGGCTGGCCGCGGATCCGGGCGAGGAGGCCGAGGTGCACGCCGCGGTCCGGGGCCGGCTCAGCTCGGGCTGACCGCCGGGGCCGACCGCCGGGGCCGACCGCCGGGGCCGACCGCTTCCGAGGCCCGGAGACCAGGGTTCGGAAGTCGTTCGTCCGTGCGAAAGATCCCCGTGGTCGGACGCACTCCGGGGCGGGACATAACGCAGACATGCGTGTCGCCATCGTCACCGAATCCTTCCCGCCGGACATCAACGGCGTCGCCCACTCCGTCCTCCGCACGGCTGAGCACCTGGTGCGACGCGGCCATGAGCCGCTCGTGGTCGCACCGGCATCGGCCGCCCCTCCGACCGTCCCCGACCCCTGCCCGGTGGTCCGGCTGCCGTCCCTGCCGCTGCCCGGGTACCCGCAGGTCCGGCTGGCCCTGCCGACCCGCAGGCTGGAGCAGGTCATCGCCGGGCACCGCCCGGACGTGGTCCACCTGGCCAGCCCCTTCGTCCTCGGCGCGCGCGGCATGGCCGCCGCCGACCGGCTCGGCATCCCGGCCGTCGCCGTCTACCAGACCGACCTGGCCGGCTACGCCCGCGCCTACCGGGCCGGCAGCAGCCTGGGCGAGGTCGCCGCCTGGCGCCGGCTCCGCACCGTGCACTGCGCCGCGGTGCGCACGCTCGCCCCGTCCACCCCGGCCGCGCAGGACCTCACTGCCCACGGCGTGCCGCGGGTGCGGCTGTGGCGGCGCGGGGTGGACTCGGTCCGGTTCGACCCCGCGCACCGCGACGAGGAACTGCGCCGCCGGTTGGCCCCCGGCGGCGAGGTGCTGGTCGGCTACGTCGGCCGGCTGGCCCCGGAGAAGCGGGTGGACCTGCTGGCCGGCGTCGCCGCGCTGCCGGGGGTGCGGCTGGTGCTGGTCGGCGAGGGCCCCAGCGAGCCGATGCTGCGTCAGACCCTGCCCGGCGCAGCCTTCCTGGGCCGGATGACCGGGGACGAGCTGGCGGCGCTGTACGCCTCGCTGGACATCTTCGTGCACACAGGGCCGCTGGAGACCTTCTGTCAGACCATCCAGGAGGCCATGGCCAGCGGCGTCGCCGTGGTCGGCCCGGCCGTCGGCGGCCCGCTCGACCTGGTCGCGCACCGCCGCACCGGGCTGCTGGTCCAGCCCAAGAGCGTGCGCGCGGTCACCGAGGCGGTGTCCGCGCTGGCCGCCGATCCGGCGGCGCGGGCCCGCTACGGCGAGGCCGCCCGCGCCGACGTGGCCGGACGGACCTGGGAGTCGGTCGGCGACCAGCTGATCGACCACTACCACGAGGTGCTGGCCGAGCACCGCTTCCTCCGCGCCGCGGCACCGGCCGCGGCAACCGCCGCGGGGGGTGCCGCCGCGTGAACAGGCTCCGGATCGTACGGGTGGCGAACTTCGTCACCCCGGTCTCCGGCGGGCTGCGGACCGCGCTGCGGCACCTGGGCGCCGGCTACCTGGACGCCGGGCACCACCCGGTGCTGATCGTGCCGGGGCCCGCCGCCGACGACCGGGAGACCGAGCAGGGCCGGGTGATCACCCTGCCCGGACGGCTGCTGCCGGGCACCGGCGGCTACCGGGTGCTGCTCGACCGGCAGCGGGTCGCCGACGTGCTGGCCCGGGTCCACCCGGACCGGCTGGAGGTCTCCGACCGCAGCACGCTGCGCTGGACCGGCGACTGGGCCCGTCGGCGGGGCGTCCCGGCCGCGATGGTCTCGCACGAGAGCCTGGACGGCCTGCTGCGTGCCTGGGGGCTGCCGGAGACCCTGGCCCGACGCGCCTCGGACCGGCTGAACGCGGCCACCGCCCGGGACTACCAGGCGGTGATCTGCACCACCGACTGGGCCGCGGCCGAGTTCCACCGGGTCGGCGCGCGCAATGTGGTGCACGCGCCGCTGGGGGTGGACCTGGCCCGGTTCCACCCGCACCGGCAGAACGCGGCGACCCGGGCCCACTACGCCGGGCCCGGCGAGGTGCTGCTGGTGATGTGCTCACGGCTGTCGCCGGAGAAGCGGCCGGAACGGGCCCTGGACGCGCTGGCCGAACTGCGCCGCCGGGGCGTTCCCGCGGTGCTGGTGGTCGCGGGGGAGGGGCCGCTGCGGAGCAGGCTGGCCGCGCGGGCGGGCGTCGAAGGGCTGCCGGTGCGGCTGGTGGGGCATCTGGCCTCCCCGGCCGCGCTGTCCGAACTGCTGGCCGCCGCCGATGTGGTGCTCGCGCCGGGGCCGATCGAGACCTTCGGCCTGGCCGCGCTGGAGGCGTTGGCCAGCGGCACCCCGGTGGTGGTCAGCGCCTCCAGCGCGCTGCCGCGGCTGGTCGGCCCGGCCGGTGAGGCCGCCGCGGACCACGGCCCCGCCTTCGCCGACGGCGTGCAGCGGCTGCTGGCTCGCCCGGAGGCCGAACGCCGCGCGGCGGCCCGGAGCCGGGCCGAACGCTACAGCTGGGAGCACGCGGTCACCCGCTTCCTCGCCGCCCACCGGGTGCCTGGCACCGTCGCCGAGGCCGGGCCAGCGGACCCGCCGCTACCCTCAGGCCTGCCGGCCGGGGGCGCGCTGACGGCCGCCGGGGTGACGGCTGGCGCGGTGTCCTCCGCCGGGATGTCGGACGGGGTCGGGTCATGACGCCGTTGCGGGTGGTCGCGCTGGGGGACTCGCTCACCGAGGGGCTGGGCGACCCGGCCGCGGACGGCGGCTGGCGCGGCTGGGCGGCGCTGCTCGCCGACAGCCTGGCGCCGCTCGCGGAGGCCGTCGACCTACGCAATCTGGCGGTCAGCGGCGCCCGCACCGCCGATGTGCTGCACCGTCAGCTGCCGCAGGCACTGGAGCACCGGCCGCAACTGGCCTCGCTGCTGGTCGGCGTCAACGACACCCTGCGGGCCAGCTACGACATCGCCGCCGTGGCCGGGAACCTGGACGCGACCATGGGCGCGCTCGCGGCGGACGGCGCCCTGCTGCTCACCGCCTGCCTGCCGGACCCGGGCCGGATGCTGGGGCTGCCCCGGCCGCTGGCCCGTCCGCTGGCCCGCCGGATGCGCGGCGTGAACGAGGTGGTGCACGTCCTCGGTGAGCGCTATCCCGGCGTCCATGTGCACGTGGCCGACTGCGACTGGGTGGACGACCCGCGGATGTGGAGCGTGGACCGGCTGCACCCGAGCGAGCGCGGCCATCGGGCGCTGGCCCGGGAGTTCCACGCCCAGCTGGCCGCCCGGGGAGTCGCGTCCGGACTGGCCCCCGACCCCGCGCCGACCGGCGCCGCCCCGAGCCGGACCGCCCAGGCCTGGTGGATGGCCACCAAGGGCACCGGCTGGGTGGTGGAGCGCTGCACCGACCTGCTGCCGGACCTGCTGCGGCTGGCCGCCGCCGAGGCCCGCCGCCGCAACTCCGAGCTGCTCGACCGGGAGGCCGCGGCCCGCACCGAGGCGGCGCTCCGCGCCCTCACCGCCGTGCCGGAGCACGGCGCCCTCCGAGCTGTCAGCTGACGATCTGTCAGCTGATCAGGGCCGCGCGTACGCAGAGCACATCGGGCAGGTGCTCCTTGAGCAACTGCCAGGTCTCGCCCTCGTCCGCGCTGCCGTAGACCTCGCCGTTGCGGTTGCCGAAGTAGACCCCGGCCGGGTCGGCGTCGTCCAGGCTCAGCGCGTCCCGCAGGACCACGCCGTAATGCGCCTGCTGCGGCAGCCCGGTGGCAAGCGGCTGCCAGGTCTCGCCCGCGTCCTCGGTGCGGTAGACCCGGCAGCGGTGCTCCGGGGGCAGCCGCTCGTAGTCGGCGACCAGCGGGAAGACATAGGCGGTACCGGGACGGCGCGGGTGCGCCGCGACCGCGAACCCGAAGTCGGCGGGCAGCCCCGCGTCGATCGGCGACCAGCTCGCCCCGGCGTCGTCGCTGCGGTAGACGCCGCCGTGGTTCTGCAGGTAGAGCCGGGACGGATCACCGGCGTCCGCCGCGATCTTGTGCACGCACTGCCCGAACTCCGGGTAGCGGTCCGGCTGGAACCGCGCCTCCACCCCGGTGTTCGACGCCGACCAGCTCGCGCCCGCGTCGGCGGAGCGGTAGACGCCGCCGGTGGAGACGGCCACCGTGAGCAGCGCGGGATCGGCCGGGTCGACCAGGATGGTGTGCATCCCCTGGCCGCCGAACCCGGCGCCCCAGTCCTTGCGCTGCGGGTGCTCCCACAGGCTTTCCAGCAGGGCGAAGGACTCGCCGCCGTCGGTCGACCGGAACAGCGCGGCGGGCTCGGTGCCCGCGTAGACCACGGCGGGCTCCTGCGGGCCCGCGGGCTGCAGCTGCCACACCCGTTCGAGCGAGGCGCCGGTGGACTCGGGGAAGCGCACGGCGGGCTGCTTGGGCTCCTGCCAGCTGGCGCCCAGGTCGTCGGAGTGGAACACCGAGGGACCCCAGTGGCTGCTGTCCGCGCCCACCAGGATCCGCGGCAGGCCGCCGCGGCGGTCGATCGCCACCGAGTAGACGCCCTGCATCACGAAGTGCGGGCCGGTCCAGCTCCAGGAGCGGCGGTCCTCGCTGCGCCCGAGGAACAGACCCTTGGCCGTGCCGACGGCCAGCATTACCTCACCCATCGCGGGACGCTCCCTCCTCGCCGGAACCCGATGACGGTCAGCAGTCTGCTCGCCGGGTGACCCGTTGTCCTGCACTCGTGCATATGTTCACCTGTATGAGCGAACAAATCGAACGGACGTTCCCGGCGGCGCCTGCGCGGCAGCCCGCAGGTCGTCCACCCGGACGACCCCCACCACCGGGTATCCCCCGGTGGTGGGGTGGTCGGCCAGGAACACCACCGGCAGCCCGTCCGGCGGGATCTGGACCGCGCCCAGCACCATCCCCTCGCTCGGCAACTCCCCGCGGTCGGGCAGCCGTTCGAGCGCGGGGCCGTGCAGCCGCAGCCCGACCCGGTTGCTCGCCGGGGCGACCGTGTACCGGGCCGTCGCCAGCCGCAGCAGCGCGTCGGGGCCGAACCAGTCCTCGCGCGGCCCCGGGTCCAGCCGCAGCACCAGCTCCCGCGGCGGGGCCGGCAGCGGCAGCAGGTCCAGGCCGCGGGGCGGCCCTGCGGCCGCCCCCAGCGGCAGCCGCTGACCCGCCGTCAGCGGGGCGGGGCCGAGCCCCGACAGCAGGTCCGCGGAGCGGCTGCCGAGCACCCGGGGCAGGTCCACCCCGCCGCTGAGCGCCAGATAGCAGCGGACCCCGGCGGTCACCGCGCCGACCTCAAGCACCGCCCCGGCCGGGACCCGCACCGGGGCGCCCCAGGCGGCGGCCCGGCCGTCCACCCGTACCGGCGCGGGCGCTCCCAGCACCGCCGCGACCAGCGGCGTCAGCGCCCGCAGCGCGACGCCGCCGAGCGTGGTCTCCAGCACGGCCGCGCCCGGGTCATTGCCGACCAGCAAATTCGCCAGTCGAAGCGCCACCGGGTCCAACGCCCCGCCGCGCGGCACCCCCAGCGCGGCCACCCCGACCCGCCCCCCGTCCTGCACCGTCGTCAACGGCCCGGCCCGCACCACCTCGACCGCCCGCGGGGTCCCGGCCCCGGGCATCCCGGTCACCTGCGCCTCGGTTCGCGGTGCCACCTCGGCTTCCGGCATCTCGGTTCCCCGCACCTCGGCCTCCGGCACCACCTCGGTCCGCACCGTCCCGCCCGCCCGCACCGTCCCGGCCCCCGGCTCCACCTCGGCCCCCGGTACCCGCCCGCCGCCGGTCTCGGCGTCGGCGGCCGGGTCGTCCGTCGGGTGACCGCTCCCGCGCAGGGCGACCGGGCCCGCCGACTCCTCCGTTCGGGTGAAACGGACCCGGGTGCCCGGGACGAGCAGCGCCGCGGGGTCCCGTGCTGGCTCCCAGAGCGGCAGCTCACTGCGGCCGAGCAACTGCCAGCCACCCGGCGACGGTCCCGGGTACACGCCGGTGTAGCTGCCGGCCAGGGCCACCGACCCGGCCGGGACCCTGGTCCGCGGCGTGTCCCGGCGCGGGACCGCGTAGCGCTCGGGCAGGCCGGTCAGATAGGCGAAGCCCGGCGCGAAGCCGCAGAACGCGACCCGGTACTCGCACCCCGTGTGAATCCGCACCGCCGCCTCGACGGAGACCTCCCACCGCCGCGCGACCTTCGCCAGGTCCGCCCCGTCGTACACGGTCGGCACCTCGACCAGCGGCCCGTCCGCCGTCGGCAGGGCCTCCGGCCGCCAGCCCCGGACCATCGCCGCCACCCGGTCCGGCCGCTCCAGCCGGTCCAGCAGCACGGTCCGCGCCGCCGGGACCAGCTCCACCTCAGGGTCGAGCTGACCGTCGCCCTGACACTTGATCAACTCCGAGTGCAGCCAGGCGACTTCCGCGTCCCCGTCCACCTCAAGAAGCAGCGCCCCGAGCCCCGCCGGACGCACCCGCACCCCTGGCTCCACCCCGCCGCGCGACGCCCCCGGCTCCGCCCCGCCCCACGGCCCCCCGCTCATCCGAAGGCCCGTACGCCGACCCCCGCCGCGACCAGCGCCGCCCGCACCCGCAGGGCCAGCGCCGCCGCGCCCGGGGTGTCGCCGTGCAGGCACAGCGACTGCGCCCGGACCGGCACCACCGAGCCGTCCACCGCGACCACCTCGCCGTCCCTGGCGATCCGCACGGCCCGCTCGACCACCAGCTCCGGGTCGTGCAGCACCGCCCCCGGCTCGGTCCGCGGCAGCAGCGTCCCCACCGCCGTGTACGCCCGGTCCGCGAACGCCTCGGTCACCACCGGCAGTCCGGCCGCCTCCGCCGCCGCGAGCAGCGCCGACCCCGGCAGGCCCAGCACCGGCAACGCCCGCCCGGACCCCCGCTGGTACGCCAGCACCGCGTCCACCACCGCGGCGGCCTGCTGCTCGTCCCGCACCACCCGGTTGTAGAGCGCGCCGTGCGGCTTCAGATAGCCGACCGCCGCCCCCGCGGCGCGGGCGAATCCGTCCAACGCGCCGAGCTGGTAAGCGATCTCGTCCGCCAGTTCGGACCGCGGAACCTCCATCGAGCGGCGGCCGAACCCGGCCAGGTCCCGGTAGGAAACCTGGGCGCCGATCCGCACCCCGCGGGCGGCGGCGAGTTCGCACACCCGCCGCATCGTCGAAGGGTCCCCGGCGTGAAAGCCGCAGGCGACGTTCGCGCTGGTCACCACCCCGAGCAGGGCCTCGTCGTCGGTGAGTGTCCAGCGTCCGAAGCCCTCGCCGAGGTCCGCGTTGAGATCGATCGTCGCCATACTCCAAGATCCCAGAGGGGTCCTCGGGTGTGCAAGGTCACACAATTAGCCGCATTCTGTGGCGTTTGGGAGCTTGTCAGTGCCACCCCCTAATCTTTGGTCCATGACCACGACCGCCGACACCAGTCGCCCGGCGCCGGGGCCCGCCGCCGACGAGGGGCTGGCCCGGCGGCTGCGCGCGCTCGCCTGCACCGCGCCGCTGCACGACCTGGACAGCCGCAAGGCCAACCTCGCGGGCGAGTACGCCGTCTACGGCATGGCGGAGGTCGCGCTGTCCGCGATCGACCTGGTCACCCTGCAGATGGACTTCGACACCGGCGCCGACCGGGACCAGGTGCTGGCCCGGCTCCAGCCGAGGGTCGCCGCGCAGGCTCCGCAGCGGCCGTGGACCGAGCACGAGCGGGTCGCCCGCTGGGTGCTGGAGTCGCTGATCAACGTCGGCAGCGCGGACCGCGGCTTCCGCGCCGTCTACGGCACCTTCGCCACGGACGGCTCCTACGTCCGCCGCGACTACGACTTCAAGCTGATCGAGGAGGTGCCGGGGTCGGACGGCGGCGTCTACCTGCGCACCACCGACGAAGCGGTGAACGTCCTGGTCGGCGCGCTGGACACGGACGTCACCAGCGCCCAGATCGCGGCCGAGGTCAAACTGGAGGTGCTGATCAACCGGGGCCGCCTGGCCGACGCCCAACTCGCCGCCGAGCAGGCCCGCTACCGCACGGTCCAGTTCGCCGAGACGCTGCGCCGCGCGCTGGAGGCGACCCGCCGCAACGTCCGCGCGGTGGACTGGATGGAGACCGTCCCGGATCTGATCGCCGAGGCGCTGGACCACATCGCCGACCGGTACCGGCACGAGAACGCCATCCTCACCAACATCCGCCGGGCCCGCGACGAATCGGAGGACCCTGAGCACAAGCGCCGGGCCGCCGAGCTGGTCGACATCGTCAAGGACTGCATCCGCCGCCACACCCAGTTGCAGACCCGGCTGCTGGAGGCGGGCCCGCTGTTCCGCGCCGAGCAGGACCGGCAGGCCTTCGCCGCGCCGACCGCCCGCAGCGGCCTCGACCTGTACGGGCAGCTGCTCGCGCCGCTGCTGCGGCTGCCGCTGGAGCAGGCCACCCGGGCCACCGACGCCTTCTTCGGCTCCGCCACAGGGCTGCGCACCCCGGTCTCGGTCCGGGTCGCCGACCTGGTCGAGGTGCTGTTCACGCCGCCGGTCGAGCGCGAGCACCTGGGCGCGGAACTGCCCGAGCCGGACCTGATGGACACCCCGGACGACAGCCGCTTCTCCGAGGCCCAGCTCGACGCCGCCCACGACCTGCTGGACCTCCCGCCGGACGCCCCGCGCCGGCTCTCCGGGCTGCTCGCCGAGGCCCGCCGCCGCGATCCCGAACTGCCGTACCTGGTCGCGCTGCTGGCCGTGCACGCGGCCAGCCCCTCGGTCGGCACCGCCTACCGGCAGGGCGAGGAGCGGCTGCTGTTCGCCATCGACGACGGCACCCGCCTCGACGACCCCGAGTTCGGCGGCGCCGACCTGGTCGTCGGCAGCGCCCTGCTCGACGCCGCCGCGATGGCCGCCGACCGGGCGGAGGTCGC
Organism: Streptacidiphilus cavernicola; assembly: GCF_042510955.1. Classification (NCBI taxonomy): domain Bacteria; kingdom Bacillati; phylum Actinomycetota; class Actinomycetes; order Kitasatosporales; family Streptomycetaceae; genus Streptacidiphilus; species Streptacidiphilus cavernicola. The sequence continues at coordinate 17,708 of NZ_JBHFAB010000014.1, read as the reverse complement.
ATGACCCCGGCCCGCCGTACCGCCGAGTACTACCAGGAGCACCGCCCGTGACCACCTACGACGAGACGCCCGCCCCCGCCGCCGTCACCCCGGCGGACGTCGCCGACGCGTCCCGGCTGGTCTCCTTCGGCCTGCAGCCGAAGCTGCTCCCGGCCCGTGACGCCGAGTACGGCGAGCTGGTCCGCCGCTACCGCGACGACCCGGCCTTCTCCCGGCTCGCCGACGCCGTCGCCACCGGCCTCGGCCTGATCGTGCTGGAGGTCTCGCCCCGGGCCGGGATGGCCGTCGCCGCCGCCGAGGACTCGGTCTTCGCGGTCCGCCTCGGCGACTACTCCCGCCGCGCCGCGTCCGAGTCCACCGACCGCTTCCTGCACGGCCTGGCCCACCTCGCCGTCGCCGCGCTCGCCTTCCCCCGCCCGGAGGACCTCGCCGACGACGGCTACCTCGGCCGGATCACCGTCAACGGCGTGGACACCTTCGTCCGCCAGGTCTGCCGCCGGCTGGAGGAGCAGGCCGACGCCGAGGGCGCCAACACCGACCCGGTCAGCGACGCCCCCGGCCTGGAGGCCGCCTGGCGGGTGTACGCGCGCCGCAGCGCCACCGGGGCCACCAAGGACGCCCGCCGGCTGGCCGGCTCGACCATCGGGATCGTCGGCAAGGCCACCGCCTTCCTGGTCGACTCCGGCTTCCTGCAGAAGACCTCGGACGACTCCGGCGGCACCTTCCGCACCACCGCCCGCTACCAGCTCCAGGTCCGCGACCTGGCCGGCAGCGCCGCGATGGGCGAGCTGCTCGCGCTCGGCGTGGTCCCGGTCAGCGACGGCAGCGCCACCCTGCTCCCGCCGGACCCCACCGAGGAACTGGTCGCGGACGCCGGCCTGCCCTTCTTTTCGAGCACATCGAGCACGGAGATCTGACGCCCCATGTACGAGCTGAACCGGGTCCGCCTGTACTCCATCGGCCCTGCCGGTGCCCGGTACGCCGACACCGTGCTCGACCTGAGCGGCGTCGGCGACCCGGTCCCCGAGCCCGCGCCGACCCAGCCCGGCTTCTTCGACGAGGAGCAGACCGGCCCGCCGCGCCGTCCGGCCCCGGCGGGCGTGCTGTTCCTGGAGAACGGCGGCGGCAAGTCGGTGCTGCTCAAGCTGATCTTCTCGGTGATGCTGCCGGGCCACCGGAACACCCTCGGCGGCGCCAGCTCCGGCGTGCTGCGCAAGTTCCTGCTCGCCGACGACTGCGGGCACGTCGCGCTGGAATGGCAGCACACCCTCACCGGCGAGACCGTGGTGGTCGGCAAGGTCAGCGAGTGGCGCGGGCGCCAGGTGTCCACCGACCCGCGCAAGTTCGCCGAGGCCTGGTACTCCTTCCGACCGGGCCCCGGCCTCAGCCTGGACGGCCTCCCGGTCGCCGAGCGCACCGCCCTGCTCCCGGCCCCCGGCACCGAGGCGCCGGCCGACCCGTCGCCCGCCGCCACCCTCGCCGGAGACGCTGCGCGCCGCACCCCTTACGCCCGTGGCCGCCGCCGCACCATGAAGGGCTTCCGCGACGCCCTCACCGAGGCCGGGAAGATCGAACCGGCCCTCGACCTCACCTGGGAGGAGGGCCACGACCGCTGGATCGAGCATCTCGGCAGCCTCGGCCTGGACCCCGAACTCTTCCGCTACCAGCGCGAGATGAACGCCGACGAGGGCGAGGCCGCGGGCCTCTTCGCGGTCCGCAACGACGCCGACTTCACCGATCTGCTGCTGCGCGCGGTCACCGACACCCGGGACACCGACGGGCTGGCCGACCTGGTCCACGGCTTCGCCAACAAGCTCGGCCGCCGCGCCGAGCTGACCGCCGAACGCGACTTCACCGCCGGTTCGCTGGATCTGCTCCGGCGGATCGCCGAGGCCGCCGCCGCCCGCGAGTCGGTCCGGGAGACGCACCGCTCCGCCGAGCGCCGCACCCGCCGCCTGGCCCGCACCCTGACCGCCCGCGCTGCCGAGGAGCGCGACCGCTCCCGGGAACTGGCCGCCCAGGTCGCCGAGGCAGGAGCCGCCGTCGCCGAGGCCGAGGACGCCAGGACCCGGCAGTCGCTGATCACCGCCGAGTTGACGTACCGTCACGCCAGCCTGGCACTGGCCGCCGCCACCGGCGCCGCCGCTGCCCTGCGCAAGGAGCTGCTGGACGCCCGCACGCTCCACTCCGCCTGGCAGGCAAGCGAACTGGTGCTGCGTCACCGCTCCGCGGCCGACCGGGCGGCCCGGGTCTCCGCGGCGATCCGCGAGGCCGAGCGGGACGCCGCGCCCGCCCTGGCGGCCCGGACCCGCGCCGCCCGTGCGCTGGTCGGCGCGCTGGACACGGCCGCCGACGCCGCCGAGGCGCAGGCCGACCGAGAGGAGCAGCGCGCCTACGCGCTGCAGGCCGAGGGCGAGGCCGCCCGCCGCGACGCGACCGGGGCCACCACCGCCGCGCAGAAGGCCCGCAGCGAGACCGAGCACCTGCGCCAGCGCCTCGCCGAGGTCGAGCAGGAGACCCAGGCCGCGGTCCGCTCCGGCTGGATCGACTCCGGCAGCGCCGCCCCGACCGCGGTGACCGATCAGGGCGACGCGGTCGACCCGGCCCGCGCCGCGCTGGACGCCGCCGACGCCGAGAAGGACGCCACGGCCGGCTTCGAGCAGGCCCGCACCGCCGCCGAGCGCACCGCGGCCCGTGCCCGCGAGGCCGCCGTCCGGGCCAACCGTGCCGAGCTGGCCGCCGCCCGCGCCAGCGACGCGCTCGCCGCCGCCGAGACCCACCTGACCGGCGAACAGGACGGCGCGGCCCGGCTCGCGGCCGAGCCCCGGGTCGCCGAACTGCTCGGCGTCCAGCCCGGCGAGCTGGGCCCGGAGGCACTGGACCGCGCCGCCGACGCGCTGCGCGAACTGCTGGACGACTCGGTCGCCGCCGCCGAACGCACCCTGTTCGAGCTGCGCACCGCCGCCGCCGCCGACGCCCGGGTGCTGGCCGCCCTCGGCGACGGCGGCCTGCTGCCGCCGGGCCCGGACGTGCTGGCCACGGTCGAGTACCTGGGCGAGCACGGCGTCCCGGCGCTGCCCGGCTGGCGCTACCTGGCGCAGTCGGTCGACCCGGTCGACCACGAGCGGATCCTGGACGCCCGCCCGCAGCTGGTCGACGGCGTCATCGTCACCGACCCGGCCGCGCTCCAGCGGGCCCGCGAGGTCCTCGCCGCCGCCGCGCTGCTGCCCCGCTCCGCGGTCGCGGTCGGGACGGCCGCCGCGCTGCTCGGCCCGATGCCGTCGGGCCCGCAGACCTCGCAGGACCTGTTCCTGGTGCCGCCGAACCCGGCCATGCACGACGAGAACGCCGCCGACGAGGAGCGCCGGCAGCTCCGCGACCGGGCCACCGCCAGGGACGAGCAGATCCGCGCCCTGGCCGCCCGGCTCGGCGCGGACCGGCTGGCCGCCGGGCGGCTGGCGTCCTGGCGGACCCGCTGCCCGGAAGGCATGCTGGCCGCGCTCGCGGCCGAGGCCGAGGCCGCCGGGACGGCGCTGGAGCTGGCCACCACCGAGCTGGCCGCCGCCCGCGCGGAGCAGCTGGAGGCCGAAGCCGAGCACAGCGACGCCTCCCGGCTGCGGGACGAGCGCGGCGAGGCCGCCCAGCAGGCCCGCCGCCGCGCGGACGCCCTGGCCGGTCTCGCCTTCCGGCTGCGTGAGCGCGCCACCTGGACCGGACGGCTCCGCGAGCTGACCGAGGAGACCGCCGAGGCCGAGCAGGGCCAGCAGCAGTGCACCGAACGGGCCCTCGCCGCCGAGCAGGACCGCCGGGCGGCCCAGCGCGCCGCCGACGACGCCCGCCGCACGGTCCGGGCGCTGCGCGCCGAGCGGGCCGAACTGCCCGGCTCCGAGGGCGACCCGGACGATCCGGACGACCTCGCCGGGCCGGGCGATCCGGCCGGTCCCGGCACGGGCCAGGACGGCCGCCCGGCCTCGCTCGCCGCGCTGCGCGAGGCGCACCGGGCCGCCTCCCAGCTCTACGAACAGGTCGGGGTCGGCGCCGACCTGCGCGCCGAGCAGGCCCGCGCCGAGGGCGACGAGTCCGCCGCCAGGACCGAGCTCGACCGGCTCACCAACAAGGTCCGCACCCGCGCCGAGGAGCTGCTGACCAGCCCCGACGGCTCGGACGGCCCGGCCCGCCAGGCCGCCGCCGCGCGCGCCGAGGATCTGGTGCAGACCATCGAGGGCCGCGCCTCGACGGCCAGCGAGCACCTGGGCCGGCTCCGCGGCGAGGCCGAGCGCAGCGCCCCGGCCACCGGTGACGCCCACACCGAGCTGCCCGCGGAGCTGGTCCCGGCCGACACCGGGCAGGCCCAGTCCCTGCTGCGCGCCGCCACCGCCGAACTCGCCCGGCACACCGACCTGCTGGCCGCCAGCCGGTCCGTCCACGGCGAGCTGCAACGCTCCCTGGAGGGCACCCAGCACGCCGCCGCCGAGTTCGACGAGACGGCGGCCCAGCTCCGCGACGGCCTGCGCGAGCCGGGCGCGGTCGCCGAGGGCGAGGAGGAGGCCCCGGCCCCCTACCCCGGCAGCCTGGCGGAGGCCCGTCAGGCCGCGGCCGAGACCCGGCGCACCCTGCGCGCAGCGGGCGCCGACCTCGGCGCCGCCGACCTCGCCGTCCGGGACACCTCGGACGCCCTGGTCCGGCACGCCAACTCCACCCGCTACGAGGCCGTCCGCACCCCGGCCCGGCAGCAGATCCGCGAGCTGCCCGCGTCCGCGCTGCCGGACCACGCGGCGGCCTGGGCGGTCGCCTTCGCCCCCCGACTGCGGGTCCTCAGCGACGAGTTGGAGCAGCTGGAACGCAACCGCGACAGCATCGTGGACCGGCTCCGCGGCCTGGTCGAGAGCTCGCTGGCGACGCTGCGCGCGGCCCAGCGCCTCTCCCGGCTGCCCGAGGGCCTGGGGGAGTGGTCCGGGCAGGAGTTCCTCCGGATCCGCTTCGAGGACCCGGACCACTCGGTGCTCACCGAGCGCCTCGGCACGGTCATCGACGAGGCCACCCGCGCCGCCGTCCGCCGCCCCGGCGCCGCGGCCGGTGCCAGCGACTGGGGCCGCCGCGACGGCATGTCGCTGCTGCTGCGCGGGGTGCACGCGGCGGTGGAGCCCAAGGGGGTCTCGGTGGAGATCCTCAAACCGGACGCGGTGCTGCGCGCCGAACGGGTGTCGGTCAGCCAGATGTCCGACGTCTTCTCCGGCGGCCAACTGCTGACCGCCGCCATCGCGCTGTACTGCACCATGGCCGCGCTGCGCGCCAACGACCGTGGCCAGGCCCGGTTGGCGCACGCGGGCACGCTGTTCCTGGACAACCCGATCGGCCGCGCCAACGCCACGTACCTGATCGAGCTGCAGCGCGCCGTCGCCTCCGCGCTCGGGGTCCAACTGATCTACACCACCGGCCTGCTGGACGCCAACGCGCTGGCCGAGTTCCCGCTGATCATCCGGCTGCGGAACGACGCCGACCTGCGGGCCGGGCTCAAGTACATCTCGGTCGAGGAGCACCTGCGCCCCGGCCTGCCGGTGCCCGACCCGGACGACGCCGACATCCAGGGCGCGGTGACCGCGACCCGGATGTTCCGCCGCCCGGCCGAGGCTATGGGCTGACCTCCGGACGGTCCGTCACTCCATTGGGGTCGGTACCTGACACCGCATTGCTTGAGCCGGTGTCAGCTCGCTGACCTGCTGCTTTGCGCTGCCTGGCAGATGCGGGAAGGGGGTTGCGGCGGGTCCGGACCGGCGCGCTCGACGTGCGGGACGGTACGAGCCGGGCTTGTCTGGGGCACACGAGCCCGGAGCTCCTGGCGGTGCAACAGGCACCCCTCCCGGGCCGGCTGGAGGAAGACTCGATGCGTCCGATCACCACCGCTCTGGGCACCGCCGTTCTGGGTGCGACCCTCGCGCTGACCGTGCCCGCCGCCCACGCCGCCACGCCCACCACCACCAGCGCGGCCTGCTCCGCGTCGGTCGCGGCTGCCAACAAGGCCGAGGCGGCCTACGACGCGGCGCTGGCGGACTACAACAAGCAGATCAAGGCCGGCGGCCACCCGGGCACGGCGGAGCAGACCAACCTCTCCAACCTGCAGAACGCGGCGAACCTGGCCACCTCCGACTCGGTCCGGGTCTGCCGGGCCACCGGCTCCCCGGTCGGCACCATGTCCACCGGTTCGGGCAGCACCAGCACGGGCAACGGCGCCCAGGACATCACCCTGGGTGCCGCGCTGATCGCCGCGGTCGGCGTCGGCGCGTTCGCGCTGCGTCGCCGCAACGGTGCGAACCAGGCCTGACCGGCCTGTTGCACACCCCCTGACGGCGGTGGCCGCCCGAGACCGATCACGGGCGGCAACCGCCGCACACCGTCACCGCCGGACCCCGCCCGAACAGGAAAGTGCACCATGACACACTGCGCCGACCCCCAGCCGGTCAAGTCGCTGCGGAAAAGGCTGCCCTGGGCCCTGGCCTGCCTGGGCCTGTGCACCGGCGGGCTGCTCATCCAGCACGGCATGGACGCGCCGACGCCGCCGCCCCAACCCAGCGCCGCCGAGGGCTTCACCTCGGTCGAGGCCGCACCCGCGGTCGGCGAAGTGGCGGCGACCAGCGCGCCCCCGAAGGTGCCCGCCATGGCCCCGGCGACCCCCACCCGGGTCCGGATCACCGCCATCGGTGTCAACGCCCCGCTGACGGCCCTGGCCCTGCAGTCCAACGGCCACCTCGCCGCGCCGACCGAGAGCAACCGCAACCTGGCCGGCTGGTACCGGAACGGCACCGCGCCCGGCGCGGCCGGCACCGCGGTCATCGCGGGCCACGTCGACACCCAGGCCGGCCCGGCGGTCTTCTACAACCTCGGCGCCCTCAAGAAGGGCATGACCGTGGACGTCGACCGCGCCGACCACACCACCGCCGTCTTCAGCATCGACGAGGTCGTGGCCTACAGCGCCAGCGAGTTCCCCAGCCGCAAGGTCTACGGCGGCACCACCCAGCCCGAGTTGCGCCTGATCACCTGCGGCGCCGGCTTCGACAAGGCGCGCCACGAGTACCTGGGCAACGTCGTCGTCTACGCCCACCTGACGGCGGCCCGCAAGCTCTAGGACCAGGGCCGCTGCGTGGTCCGCCGCCGCTGCACGTCCTGCTGGTGGGCGATGGCCGCGTCCAGCAGGAACCAGGTGGTGGTGAAGATCCCGACCCCGGTGACGGCGAGGGCCAGCGGAGTGAAGCCGGCGTGCGCCGCCGACCCCACGATCGTGAACACCAGCGCGTTGACGGTCAGTCCGAACCCCACCAGGCAGCGCGCCCGCGCCCTGCGCGACCTGTCCGACACCCGACCCGCCACCATCGCCCCCGGCCCGTCCGCCGCGTTCCCCGCTCCCGGAGAACCCTGCCGATGAGAACCTGCCCGTTCCGGTCCCGGTCACGCCTCCGCGGCGTCGATCGGGTCAGCGGGCCCCGAGGGTCAGCGCCAGTTCGGCGATCTGTTCCGCGCCGACCCGGCAGCAGCCGCCGACCAGGCGGGCCCCGGCCCGGGTCCACTCGCCGACCCGCTCCGGGGCGAAGGTCGCCGGGCCGGCCCAGCTCCGGGCCTCCGGGTCCCAGCCCTCGCCGCTGTTGGGGTAGACCACCACCGGCTTCCCGGTCACCGCGGCCGTCAGTTCCACCGCCTCGGCGGCCTCTTCCGGCGCGCAGCAGTTCACGCCGACCGCCAGCACCTGGTCGAGCCCCGCGACCAACCCGAACGCCTGCTCCAGCGACTGCCCGGCCCTGGTGCGCCCACCCGCGACGCTGTACGACAGCCAGACCGGCACCCCGAGCCCGTCCACCGCGCGCAGCAGGGCCTCGGCCTCGTCCGTGTCCGGGACCGTCTCCAGTGCCAGCACGTCGGGTCCGGCCGAGGCCAGCGCCTCCAGCCGCGGGCGGTGGAACCGCTCCAACTCGGCCACGCTCAGCCCGTACCGGCCGCGGTACTCCGACCCGTCGGCGAGCACCGCGCCATACGGGCCGACCGACGCCGCCACCCACCGCCGCGCGCTGCCCCCGGCGGTCTCCCGCGCCGCCGTCCGGGCCAGTTCCACGCTGCGCCGCAGCAGTTGCTCCGCCTCCTGCGGTCCGATGCCGACCTTCGCGTAGCCCTCGAAGCTGGCCTGGTAGCTCGCGGTGATCGCGACCTGCGCGCCGGCCGCGTAGTACGCCCGGTGCACCGCGGCCACCGCCTCGGGCGCGTCGGCGAGCAGCCGGGCCGACCACAGCGCGTCGGAGAGGTCGTGCCCGGCGGCCTCCAGCTGGTTCGACATCCCGCCGTCCAGCACCAGCACGCCCGCGGCGAGCGCCTCGGCCAGCGGGACGGCGGCGGACGACGGGGCGGGGACGGCGCTGGTCATGAGTGGTGCCTCCGGTGCGGACGTACGGGCGTGCATCCGGCAACCCTACGTCCGACCTGGGCCCGATCCGGAAACTCCCTGGCGGCCGGGACCGGCCTGCGCTACGTTGTTCTCAGATAGAGAAACACTCTATCTGAGAACAACTTCCTCGACTGCACAACCGACCGCCCGGAGCCCCCGATGCCGACGCAGAGCCCCCGCCCGGAGTCGAACCAGGAGCAGCTGGACGAGCAGGCGTGGCTCGCCGCCTACGACCCCCGGGCCTTCGCCCCGGTCGCCGTCACCGTGGACGTGGTCGCGCTCACCCTGCGTCAGGACGAGCTGCACGTCCTGCTGGTGGAACGGGCCGCGCCGCCGTACCGGGGTTGCTGGGCGCTGCCCGGCGGCTTCGTCCGGGCCGGGCAGGAGGACCTGGACCAGGCCGCGGCCCGCGAGCTGGCCGAGGAGACCGGGGTGGACACCGCCGCGCTGCGGCGGGTCCACCTGGAGCAGCTCGGCTCCTACGGCTCCCCGCAGCGCGACCCGCGGATGCACGTGATCTCGGTCGCCTACCTGGCCTTCGCCCCGGACCTGCCCGCCCCCAGGCCCGGCACCGACGCGGCAGCCGCCGCGTGGGTCCCGGTGTCCTCACTCGACCTGGCCGTCGGACCCCACAGGGGAGGGCCCGGCGGCCACACCCACCACCCGGTTCGGCCCGGCGGCCTCGCCTTCGACCACGCCGCGATCCTCGCCGCCGCCCTCGACCGGGCCCGCGCCAAGATCGAGTACACCCCGCTCGCCACCGCGTTCCTCGGTGGCGAGTTCACCATCTCCGACCTCCGCGCCGTGTACGAGGAGATCTGGGGCGAGAAGCTGCACCCCGGCAACTTCCACCGCAAAGTGCTCTCGGTGCCCGGCTTCGTGGAGGGCACCGGCCGCACCACCGCGCACGGCGGCTCCCGTGGCGGCCCCCGCGCCCGCCTCTACCACCGCGGCGACGCCCGCCTGCTGCACCCGGCGCTGCTGCGTCCCGATCGCGAGGAGGAGATACGTTGACGCGCACCCGAACCCCGGAGCAGTCCGATCCGCCCCGGTCCGCCGCCCCGCCCCGCCCGCGCACCTTCGACGAGGCGCTCGCCGCCGTCGGGTCCGCCGCCACCGCGGCCGACCTGCTCGGCACGGACCCGCTCGCCGCCGCCCGCCGCTACCGGCGCCTGATCCGGTTACTGCACCCGGACACCGCCCCGCCCGGACGCGCCGCCGAAGCCACCGCCGCCAGCGCCGCGCTCAACGCCCTGAACGCCGCCCGCGCCGGAAGCACCGCCCCGCCCGCGAACACGGTGACCACCCCGCACCACCGCTACACCACCGCCGACCTGCACGCGACCGGCGACCTCGCGCTCCTCCGCCGGGCCCGCGCCGCGCCCCACCGCGACCCGTACACCGAGCTGGACGTGCTGCTCAAGGTCCCGCGGTCGCCCGCCGACAACGACCTGATCGCCCGTGAGGCGACCGCGCTGAACCGGCTCGCCCGGCACGGCGACCCGCGCTTCCACGCCTACGCCCCGACCCTGGTCGAGACCTTCCGCTACACCGACCCGGCCGACCCGGCGCCGCACGCGGTGCGCCAGGTCAACGCGGTCCAGCGGCTCGACGGTTTCCGCCCGCTCACCGACCTGGCCGCGGCCCGGCCCGAGGGGGTGGACGCCCGCGACGCCGCCTGGATCTGGCGCCGACTGCTGGTCGCCCTCGGCTACGCCCACCGGGCCGGCGTCCGGCACGGCGCGGTGCTGCCCGAGCACGTGATGATCCACCCGGAACTGCACGGGGTGGTCCTGGTCGACTGGTGCTACTCGGTCACCGGGGCGTACGCCCCGCTCCCGGCCCTGGTCGAGCGCCACCGTGACCGCTACCCGCCCGAGGTCCTCGCCCGCGAACCCGCCACCGAGGCCACCGATATCCACCTGGCCAGCCTCTGCATGGCCGAACTGATGGGCAATCAGGCGCCTTTGGCGCTCCGTGCCTTCGTCGTCGGCAGCACCCTGCCGGACCAGCGCCGCCGCCCGCACGACGCCTGGAAGCTGCTGGCCGAGCTCGACGACCTGCTCGACCGCCGCTACGGCCCCCGCACCTTCCGCCCACTCCACCTCCCGAACCGAGCGATCCCCCCGAACTGAACCACCCGACGCACGAGGAGGCCCTCCATGGGCAGCGGTTCCTGGTCCACCAACGTCTACGCCGCCGCCGCGAGCTACCGCGCGGCCACCGGCGCCGACCCCTTCGACTACAGCGCCCGCGCCCGCCGCGGCGCCAGGAGCGACTGGAAGGCCCACCCCTCGCTCGACCCCAAGGATCTGACGGTCCGTGAGAGCCGCGACTCGGACGAGCACCCGGACTCGCTGGCCATCGCCGTCCTGTTCGACGTCACCGGCTCCATGCAGTCCGTGCCGCGCACCCTGCAGACCAAGCTGCCGGAGCTGTTCGGGCTGCTGCTGCGCAAGGGCTACACCCGCGACCCGCAGATCCTCTTCGGCGCGGTCGGCGACGCCACCTGCGACCGGGTGCCGCTCCAGATAGGCCAGTTCGAGTCCGACAACCGGATGGACGACGACCTCGGCAACATCTTCCTGGAGGGCGGCGGAGGCGGTCAGATGACCGAGTCCTACGAGCTGGCCATGTACGCCATGGCCCGGCACACCTCGCTGGACTGCCACGAGAAGCGCGGTCGCCGCGGCTACCTCTTCCTGATCGGCGACGAACTCCCGTACGGCAAGGTCAAGGCCCGCGAGGTGCGCAACGTCATCGGCGACCCGCTGACCGAGGACATCCCGCTGACCCGGCTGCTGCCGGAACTCCAGCAGAAGTTCGACGTCTACTACCTCCTCCCGGCGGGCACCGCCTACTCCGGCAACACCAAAGTGCTCGACCCCTGGCGCAAGCTGCTCGGCCAGAACGTGCTGGAGCTGGACGACCTGGACGCGGTCTGCGAGACCATCGCCCTCACCGTCGGCCTCGGCGAGGAGGCCATCGACCTCCAGGAAGGACTGGACGACCTCGCCGACATCGGCTCCGACTCGGTCGGAACGGTCGGCAAGGCGCTGGCCGCCGTCGCCCGCCGACACACCCCGGTCGCCGCGGCCGGCAGCTCCCTGCTCGGCGAGGCACCCTCCGCCGGAGCCCCCGGAACCAGAGCCCCCGGAACCGGGACGACCCGGCTGTGACCAGGACCGCCGCTCCCACCCGCCGCCACACCATCGTGGTCGACCTCGGCTTCGGCGACGCCGGCAAGGGCGGCATCGTCGACCACCTCTGCCGCAGCACCGACGCACGCACCGTGGTCCGCTTCAACGGCGGCGCGCAGGCCGCGCACAACGTGGTCGCCCCGGACGGCAGGCACCACACCTTCGCCCAGTTCGGCTCGGGCAGCCTGGTGCCCGGCGTCCGCACCCACCTCTCCCGGTTCATGCTGGTCGACCCGCTCGCCCTGGCCACCGAGGCCGCGCACCTGCGCGCCCTCGGCGTCGCCGACCCCTTCGCCCGGCTCACCGTCGACCGCCGGGCTGCGCTCACCACCCCGTACCACGCCGCCGCCAACCGGCTCCGCGAGGCCGCCAGGGGCCGGGCCCGGCACGGCTCCTGCGGCATCGGCGTGGGCGAGACGGCGGCATACGCGCTGGCCCACCCCGATGACGCCCCCACCGCGGGCGACTGCGACAGCCCGACCCGGCTGCGGGCCAAACTCACCCTGCTGCGCGACCGGCTCAGCGCCGACCTGGGCCTGCCCGCGCCGCTGGGACCGCCCCCGGCCGACTGCGCCGCCGCCTTCCTGGCCTTCGCCGACTGCGTCACCCGCACCGACGACAGCCACCTGCCCCGGCTGCTGCGCACCGGCTCCGCCGTCTTCGAGGGCGCCCAGGGCGTCCTGCTGGACGAATGGCACGGCTTCCACCCCTACACCACCTGGTCCACCACCACCTTCGCCAACGCCGAGACCCTGCTCGCCGAAGCCGATGCCGAAGCCGATGCCGTCGGCTCCGGGACACCGGACGCCCCGGCGCTGCGCCTCGGCGTGCTCCGCAGCTACACCGTCCGCCACGGCCCCGGCCCGCTGGTCACCGAGGACCCGACCCTTGCCTCGACCTTCCCCGAGCCGCACAACGCCCGGGGCCGCTGGCAGGGCCCGTTCCGGCTCGGCCACTTCGACGCCGTCGCGCACCGCTACGCCCTCGCCGCCTGTGGCGGGGCCGACGCCCTCGCCCTCACCCACCTGGACGCCCCGGCCCGCTTCCGGTACCTCTCGCTCTGCGAGACCTACGACCTCGACGGGGACGAGACCGCCACTCTCCCGCCCGCCCGGCCCGGCGACCTGGCCCGGCAGGCCGCGCTCACCGCCAGGCTGCTCCGGGCCCGCCCCGGCCGCACCCGCACCCCCGGCCACAGCGGGCAGGCCTGGACCGAGGCGGTCGAGCAAGCCCTCGACACCCCGGTCCTGCTGACCTCCCACGGACCCCGCTCCACCGACAAACACCTGCTCGCCCGAGCCCCGGCGGTGTCGGCCTGACCACCGTTGCTTAACGACCGTTCACATGAAAGATTCCTCTCTGGCAACGAAGCCGCACCGCCGGAGGCCCCCATGAGCAGCGCAGACCCGTCCGCCACCCCGCTGTGGGAGCCCGACCCGGCCCGCGCGTCCGCCAGCGGCCTCGCCCGCTTCCAGGCCTGGGCCGCCGAGCACCACGGCGCGCCCACCGGCGACTACGCCGCACTGCACCGCTGGTCGGTCGACGACCTGGACCGCTTCTGGACCGCCGTCACCCAGTGGTTCGACGTCCGCTTCTCCTCTGCTCCGACCGCGGCCCTCGCCGACGCCTCGATGCCCGGCGCGGTCTGGTTCCCCGGCGCCAGGCTCAACTACGCCGAGCACGCGCTCCGGCACGGCGAGGACCCGGCCCGCGCCGACACCCCGGCGATCCTGCACCTGGACGAGACCGACCCCGCGCCGGCCGTCCTCACCTGGTCGCAACTCCGGGAGCAGGTCGGCTCGTTGGCCGCCGAACTGCGCCGCCTCGGAGTCCGCCCGGGGGACCGGGTCGGCGCCTACGTCCCCAACATCCCGCAGGCCGCCGTCGCCCTGCTGGCCACCGCCGCCGTCGGCGCGGTGTGGACTTCCTGCGCCCCCGACTTCGGCGCCCGCAGCGTGCTCGACCGCTTCCAACAGCTGGAACCCGTCGTCCTGTTCGCCGTCGACGGCTACCGCTACGGCGGCAAGGTGCACGACCGCGGCGAGGTCGTCGCCGAGCTGCGCCGCGAACTCCCCTCGCTGCGCCACGTCGTGCACATCCCCCTGCTCGGCACCCCGGCCCCAGCCGGAACCACGCCCTGGGAAACGTTGCTGACACACCCTCAGCAACCAGTCTTCGACCAGCTGCCGTTCGACCACCCGCTCTGGGTGCTCTACTCCTCCGGCACCACCGGCCTGCCCAAGGCCATCGTCCAGGGCCACGGCGGCATCGTCGTCGAGCACCTGAAGCAGGCCGGCCTGCACCTCGACCTGGGCCCGGAGGACCGCTTCTTCTGGTACACCTCCACCGGCTGGATGATGTGGAACTTCCTGCTGGCCGGGCTGCTGGTCGGCGCGAGCATCGTCACCTACGACGGCAGCCCCGGCTACCCAGACACTGCCGCCCAGTGGCGCATCGCCGAACGCGCCGAGGTCACCGTCTACGGCACCTCCGCCGCCTACATCACCGCCTGCGCCAAAGCCGACGTCCACCCCGCCCGCGACCTGGACCTCTCCCGGCTGCGCGCCATCGGCACCACCGGCTCGCCGCTCCCGCCGGACGGCTTCCGCTGGGTCTACGACCAGGTCAGCCCGGACATCTGGCTGGCCAGCGTCAGCGGCGGCACCGACCTGTGCAGCTGCTTCGTCGGCGGCGTGCCGACCCTGCCGGTCTACCTGGGCGAGATCCAGGCCCCCAGCCTCGGCGCGGCCGTCGAGTCCTGGGACGTCGACGGCAAGCCGCTGACCGGCGAGGTCGGCGAACTCGTCTGCACCGGGCCGATCCCGTCCATGCCGCTGTATTTCTGGAACGACCCGGACGGCGCCCGGCTGCACGCCAGCTACTTCGACACCTACCCCGGCGTCTGGCGGCACGGCGACTGGATCACGGTCACCCCACGCGGCACCGTGGTCATCCACGGCCGCTCCGACTCCACACTGAACCGCCAGGGCGTCCGGATGGGCTCGGCCGACATCTACGAGGTGGTCGAACGGCTGCCGCAGATCCGCGAATCGCTGGTGATCGGCCTCGAACTGCCCGACGGCGGCTACTGGATGCCACTCTTCGTGGTTCTCGCCGAGGGCGCGGCGCTGGACGACGACCTGCGCACCGCGATCCGGACGGCGCTGCGCGAGCAGCTCTCGCCGCGGCACGTCCCGGACGAGGTCATCACCGTCCCGTCGCTGCCGCACACCCTGACCGGCAAGCGACTTGAGGTCCCGATCAAGCGCATCCTCTCCGGCACCCCGCCGGACAAGGCAGTCAACCCCGGCTCCCTGGACGACCCGTCCGCACTGGAGCCCTTCCTCGCCCTCGCCCGCACCCGAGCCCGCGACTGAGGAAACCGCAGCCCCGCGGGCGGGCCGCCTGCCGCAACAGCGGGAGGCCCCGCCCGCGGCGGCCAGTCGGCAACGGCGGGCGTCCCGTCCCGCGTCCGCGACGTCCCGGCTACTCCCCGGACAGCACCTGGTGCGCGGCGGCCCGCGCCTCCTCCGCGGTGTCCGCCGCCCGCGCCGCCGCCGCCGCGCGCCGACACTGCGCCAGCGTGTACGTGGCCAACGTCGCCCGGACGTAAGGGATCGCGCTGGCGCCCATGGAGAGACTGGTCACCCCGAGCCCGGTCAGCACACAGGCCAGCACCGGGTCGGCCGCCGCCTCCCCGCAGACGCCGCAACTGCGGCCCGCCGTCTGCGCGGCCTCCGCCGCCATCGCGATCAGGTCGAGCAGGGCAGGCTGCCACCCGTCCTGCAACCGGGCCAGCGAACCCACCTGGCGGTCGGCCGCAAAGGCGTACTGGGACAGGTCGTTGGTGCCCAGCGAGAGGAACTCGACCTCCTGCAGGATCGACCGCGCCCGCAGCGCGGCCGACGGAATCTCCACCATCGCCCCGAACTTGGCGTTCAGCCCGGCCTCCCGGCAGGCGTCGGCGAACGCCTTGGCGTCCACCCGGTCCGCCACCATCGGCGCCATCACCTCAAGATGGACCGGCAGCCCCTCCGCCGCCTTCGCCAGCGACCGCAGTTGGGTCTGCAGCACGTCGGGGTGCTCCAGCAGACTGCGCAGTCCGCGGACGCCCAGGGCCGGGTTGGGCTCGTCACCCGGCGTCAGGAAGTCCAGCGGCTTGTCCGCGCCGGCGTCCAGCACCCGGACCACCACCCGCCCCTCCGGGAACGCCTCCAGCACCTTCCGGTACGCGGTGACCTGCGCCTCCTCGGAGGGCGCCTTGGTCGAGTCGTCCAGGAAGAGGAACTCGGTCCGGAACAGCCCCACCCCCTCGGCGCCTGCCTCCACCGCCGCCGGCACGTCCGCAGGACCGCCGACATTGGCCAGCAGCGGCACCCGATGCCCGTCCGAGGTCTGCCCGGGGCCGGTCGACGCCGCCAGCGCCGCCTTCCGCTCGGCCGCGACCCGGCGCAGCTCGTCCTGCTTCTCGGCGGACGGGTCGACCAGGATCACCCCGGTGCTCCCGTCCACCGCGACCACGACCCCCTCCGCCATCTCGGTGGCGCCCGGCAGCGCCACCACGGCGGGCACCCCCAGCGCCCGCGCCAGGATCGCGCTGTGGCTGGTCGGCCCGCCCTCCTCGGTGACGAAGCCCAGCACCAGCGTCGGGTCCAGCAGCGCGGTGTCGGCGGGCGCCAGATCCCGCGCGAACAGGACGTACGGCTCGTCGCTGTCCGGAACCCCGGGCATCGGCACGCCCATCAGCCGTGCCACGATCCGGTTCCGCACGTCGTCCAGGTCCGCGACCCGTCCGGCCAGGTAGTCGCCCGCGTTGGCGAGCAGCGCCCGGTAGGAGGCGAAGGCGTCGTAGACGGCGCGCTCGGCCCGGCTGCCGACGGCGATGCGGCGTTCGACGTCCGCCATCAGCTCCGGGTCGAGCGCCATCAGCGACTGCGCCTCCAGCACGGCCTGGGCCTCGCCGCCGGCCAGATTGCCGCGCGCTTGCAGGTCCGCGGCCACCGCCTCGACCGCCTGCCGGGCCCGCGCCTGCTCGCGCGGGGCCTCGGTGGTCGGCGCCTGCTGGGCCGGGGGCTCCAGCACCGCCGTGCCCATGTGCCGGACCTGGCCGATCGCGACCCCGTGGCTCACACCCACGCCGTGCAGCGTCTCTGTCATCTCACCGTTCTCCGCTCATTCCCGTGCCGCGCCGAGCCGTGCCGAGCCGCGTCGATTCCCGTGCTGTGCCTGTCTGCCTGATCGGTGCCGGTGGGCTACTCCCAGACGAACAGCTCGTCCCCGGCCGCGAGGGTGCCGGACTCGGCCACTGCCCTGAGCTGCTCGGGCGTCGCCTCCAGCGCCACGACCGGGGAGATCGGCGACTTGCCGGCTGCCTCCACCGCCGCCGGGTCCCAGTGGATGACCGGCTGTCCGCGCTTCACCGTGTCGCCCTTGTTCACCAGCAGCTCGAACCCCTCGCCGTTGAGCTGAACCGTGTCAATGCCGAGGTGGGTCAGTACTCCGTGCCCTTCGTCGTCGATGACGACGAAGGCGTGCGGGTGCATGGAGACGACGACCCCGTCGACGGGCGCCACCGCGTTCCCTGGCTCGCGCACCGGGTCGATCGCCGTCCCGGGCCCGACCATCGCACCGGCGAACACCGGGTCCGGCACCCCGGAGAGTCCGACGGCGCGTCCGGCGAGGGGGGATGTCACTGTCGTCATACTCAAAGCCTCCGTTGCGTGCGGCAGCGCTGCCGAGGTGCGGGCAGGTCAGGGTGCAGGATCAGCCTAAATCTACCCAAGCAGGGACACTCTACGGCGCACCCGACAGGGGCGATTTGCCCCGTCAAGCACGTCCATGTAACGTTGGCGATCTGCCCACGGGGACGAACACGGCCTCGGGACGTCGGCGGGAACCCAATTCGGAATCGCAAAAAAATTGCGCTACGGTTTGGTTCTGCCCGCGAAACGGCAGATGAACGAAGCGCCCGGAGGGTAGCCGGTAACGGTCCTGAAGGAAGCGTCCGTTCCTTGAGAACTCAACAGCGTGCCAAAAGTCAACGCCAAATGTTTCATTTGGCAGTAACTGTTTTACATAGC